>CAYLZA010000243.1:0-3402 GCA_964387575.1 uncultured Spirochaetales bacterium
ACCCTGGTGGATCGCGACTTCATTGAGATCTACTTCGAGACGCCGGCAGCCTATCAGAGTATGTGCAAACTATCTGATGCCCGCGGATTTGAAAAAGATCGATATCGGTGGAGGACTGATTCACGGTTCGGCGAAAGATTTTGCACAAGACCGATCGTCAAAAATCGTGCTTTCACATACCTCTCAGCCTCTTACTCAGGAACAACGAGAGATCGGATCAAACGCATCTTTCGGCATGGAGGATGTGCTTATCCCCTCTACGAAGGACTGGGGACCTGAAAATGCGCTTGATTTTCTCAGGTCGTACTATCCAAATGCTCCGTTATACGAGCTCACCGCGTTCGTTAATTATTCGGTACGAGATTTCAACGCCGGATCGATCATCACGCGAAAAGGCGAACGATGTATGTCGCTCTATCTCGTCATCCGCGGCGTTGTCGAATCCATTGACGTGGAATCTTCGTTTTCGCTTCGCCTGACGGCGGGATCGTTTATCGGCGAAATTACCGGTGCTGAAACCGATATAAGCCCCACGACCTATCGAGCTTCGAGCTATGTAAGAGCTCTGGAGATCCCGCAGAGGCATTACAGCGATTTTATAAAAACTAATAACTTACTCGATTCGATCCTCTCGGTTCAGGAACGTATCGATTTTCTCCAGACATCGTGGCTTTTCGACGAAGCCATATCGTATCGAACGCTTCATGCGGTGGCGAATGAGATGAACGAAGAGCATTTCGAGTCGGGAAAATCGATAGCGGACGAGCTTGCCGATTCGCTTTTGTTGATTTCCACCGGCGAGGTGACGCTGTCCGCGGAGGGCAGGGACTTCGAACGGCTTCAATCAGGAGATGTGTGCGGAGAAGCATGTCTGCTTCTGCGGAACACAAGCGTGGTTACCGCAACGACGGGCACCGCGGTTGTCGGTTATACGATTCCGTCAAATACAATCGAAGAAATTCCGATTGTTCGCTGGAAGCTGCTCGAGCTGCTCAACCGGCGTATTCAGAAACTCACCAATCTTATCTATTTAGAGTGGCGTGACGTATATTCGCTCGACGGCGGAATTATCGATGAGCAGCATAAATCGCTATTCCAAGGTGTACGAGACGTGTACGAAATGTCGAGCCGCCGAAAACCGATTGAAAAACCGCTCGAGGAGCTGGTTAACCTGACAAAAAAACACTTCGCCACCGAGGAAAAACGTCTCGAAGAGATCGGATACCCGGAGCTCGAAGAGCACCGCAAGGTACACAGTACCGCGCTTCAGCGGCTGTACGATTTCAAATCGCGTATCGAAGAGGCCGGGGGTGTTTCGGACGAACAGGATCTCGGATTCTTGAAAAACTGGCTCGTCAATCACATGCTCGTCGAAGACGCGAGCTACAGAAGATATACTCGGCGGTAGGTTCCTGCGGCGGCATGTCACGCGGCTACGGGCTATTATTCGCAGCATTGGTCATAGCGACGATTCCCATGATACTATTCTATATCGTATTCAAGGATCAGTTGGCGAAAGGATTCGCCGCCGGTGCATTGAAAGAATGATTAATGCCGAAGATCCTTGGTTGGAGCCAGTAGCATGAACAGAATCAAAGTCGCAGCCATTGGACCGAAGCCCCCCTACGTATCACCCGATAAAAACCCACAGGAAATTGTCGATTTCATGATCGATCATTGGAAATCGGAGTTTGATCAGGTTTTACCAGACAAACCCGATCTGATCGTCGTTCGTGAAGCGTGCGACCGACCCGATTCGATCGACTTCCCGCTCGAGCGTCGGCAGGTATACTACAAACAGCGTGGAGATCAAGTGCGGAAGCTCTTTTCAACCGTTGCTGCGACAAACGAGTGCTACGTAGTATACTCCGCGGCGGCTGAAGCGGACGACGGAAATTGGCGCAACTCGAGCGTTGTGCTCGATCGGTCCGGCGCCGTTACAGGTGTGTATCATAAGAACCACCTGGTTATGGAAGGTGAGCACGATGAAGCGGGGCTTTTGTGTGGAACCGAGGCGCCGATCATCGAATGCGATTTCGGTCGCGTTGCCTGCATGATCTGTTTCGATCTCAACTTCGCAACGCTTCGCGAGAAGTACGAAAAAGAACAGCCCGATCTTCTCCTTTTTTCGTCGATGTATCACGGTAACCACGTAGTACAGAGCTGGTGGGCATATTCGTGCCGTGCGCATATGGTTTCCGCTGTCGCGAATCTTCCGTGTGAAATCCGTAATCCGTACGGTGAGGTAATAGCTTCAAACAGCAACTACCGCGATTTTGCCGTCGGCACGATCAATCTCGATTGCTGTATGGTGC
Source organism: uncultured Spirochaetales bacterium (assembly GCA_964387575.1). GTDB lineage: Bacteria > Spirochaetota > Spirochaetia > ARS1246 > ARS1246 > CAYLZA01. Next base: position 2,316 of record CAYLZA010000243.1, read on the forward strand.
ATTACGACCGTAATAGGGAAAAGCTCGTGGCTCTGAAGAATCGATACGGTGAACGGGTAACAATTCACGACCCGGGCTATTATGGTTCTGTGCTTGTCACCAGCGAAACCGACGATATTTCCGCCGTCGAAATGGTGCGAGAGCACGAGATGGAGCTTCTCGATGAATATCTCGATCGGGAGCTCGATCTTCAGCTTAGCTCTAACGAATAACGTGCCTTAGCGTGCACTCCGCTATGGGCTCCCCTACGGGCTGAAGCTTCGAACACGATCCATGCATCGATTAGCCGTGTCCGCATCAGGTACTTCGTTTACGTAGTAGAATACACCGCCGGTCAGCGTGTGATCCGTCAGCGCTTTCTCGAGCTCCGGGTAACTGCATTCACAGAGAAGCGGTATATCACCGGCCCGTTTTTTGAGCTTGTCGATGATCTTGAACGAATCGGGGAATCCCGTATCGTCACCCATCCATATCGCTTTGAGACCCATGATGGTGGAAACTGCTTCAACGAGATGACGTCCGTTTGCGTGGATATGGGTAAGACCTCCGTCGTATTCATATCTTCACGGTTTTACCGGTGTCGGCGGATTTGATCTCCGCGAGGCAGACCCGCACCGATTCACCCGCTTCACGCGCATCGACCCGATTCGGATGCCCCGACTCGCCGTCCGCCGGTTCGCCGTCTTTGACTCCGCCGCTTCCGGTTCCACTGCCAACGAGGGCGGAATCGTCGGAACTTCCGCCTCCGGCCCCGCCCGTTTTGCCTGCTTCCACCGCTCTGGTGAACTCCTGAAGCTCGTTATAGTAACCGTCCTCCGGCGGGAGTGAAATCGGAGTCGGTTCCCCCTCATACGGATATACCGTAAGAATATGCTCTTTCGAGAAATCGAGAATGATCGTCGCGAGTTCGCAATTTACGACAGCCGCCATATTGAAACCGAAGGAATCGGAAAAATCCCAGGCCCCGACCGCAGTTATCGCTTTGTCCGAATATGCATATTGCGTTGTAATGTAGGAATACCCGTGATTCTTCTTGTACGTCCCAATGGAAGTAACCGAAGACGGTTTGTCGAAGAGCCAGAGAATC
>CAYLZA010000243.1:3412-5156 GCA_964387575.1 uncultured Spirochaetales bacterium
TGTCGTGGATGTGGAGATCGAGCGCGGCCCCCCCGGCTTTCGACTCCTCGAGTATCCAACCGTCGGCGGACCATCCAGGCGTGCTCGAGTAACGCGTAAAATGCGCTGAGCCGACGGGTCCGTACTGACCCGAATCAATGAGGTTTTTGAGCTCTGTGTATGCGGGCCAGAACCGCAGACAGTGACCCACACCGAAGAGCTTGCCCGTTGCATCTGATGCGTCAGCTATCCGGTCCAGCTCCTCCGTGCTCATCGCAAGCGGTTTCTCGCAGAATACGTTGAATCCTGCTTCCAGCGCGGCTACCGATACATCCGCGTGAAGATAGGTGGGAAGACAAATATCGACGACATCGAGATCATCCGATTGAAGAATTTCCGCGTACGATGTGTCCCGGCGCGCTTTGCTCAGATCACCCAATTCGGCCGATGTTTCGATATTCCCTTTTGTATTTGATACAAACTCCATTGCTTCCGGATTCGTGTCGCACAACGCAACAACTTCTACGTTTTGTAGCCGGTTATATACTCCGAGATGCATTCGGCCCATGAATCCGGTGCCGATAAGTCCTGCTTTAATCATCGTTTCTCCTTTTTGACGCGTCTGTTACTGCGTGGCTGCGACACGTCCTGATGTGTTTCGAGTTACTCCGTATATGTTTGCTCTATTAATCTGAGACCCGCTATGCCTTTTTCCGCGGCGCCGAGCGTCGGAGGCACATACTCGACCGTATACGGCCCATTGTAGCCGATTTTGGTAAACGCCTTCATTACCGATGAGAAATCGACATCGCCTGCGAGAAGATCAACAAAACCGTCGAGGGTTCCCACGTTTCTTCGAAAATCCTTCATATGTACTGCGGCGATGCGCGGACCGAGCGTGCGTATCCAGTCTTCGGGATGTCCGTATAGCATTACATTGCCAACATCAAAATAGCTTTTTATGTAATTTGACGAAAAATGATCGATGAACCGACACATCGAAACAGGATCCAGTAAAAAACGGTTCCAGACATTTTCTATTCCAATCTGAACCTCGAGACGTTCCGCTTCGGGGAGTAGCTCCTCGAGAGAACGAACCGCCGAATCGTGGACCTGTTGATAGTCAACCGGCCTTAAATCGGGAAGAAACGGCGCTGATACGACGCCCGGTATACACAGTATCGTCTCACACCCGAGATCAGCGGCTATCTCCAGGGTCTTCCGTGTGTTTGCAGCCGCCTTCCTTCGAACGGTATCATCGGGAGACGACGGCGAGTAGCTCCAACTCAATCCGGTCGCCAACGTTTGTAATCCAATATCGATTTCTTCCGCCTTTTTCCGAATTGCCTCGATTTCCCTGGAGCTGCTTTCGAGCGAAACGATTCCTTCTTCTTCGACCGTCCACTCGAATAGGTCATACCCGAGTTTTTTTGCATATTCCATGATCACTGCAGGATCATGATTCCCGCCTTCCTTCGGCGCCGGAAAAGCCCAAAAGTTTATTCCTTTTGTCATGTTACCTCCAAATAACGTGCTATCAACGACGAATCACCGGATTTCCGAATAACTCTTACGACGAGCTACAAATTTCTCCAAACCGACCGACTTTTCATTAAGCCCCAATCTTGTTCGTGCCTTCGTCGAGAAATGAATCGACGATTATGGTAACGGTTATCCATTCTATATCATATCGCAGTTTTCGATTGCAATTAATGAAGATTGCGATTGTCATAGTATAGATTCCTGAAATGTCCGATCAGTTCAG
>CAYLZA010000244.1:0-5149 GCA_964387575.1 uncultured Spirochaetales bacterium
CTGACCTCATAGACACCGACTTTCGTCGAGGTTGAACCCGGATTGATTACGAGAATGACATTTGATTTGGTGCTCCCCATCGCTAACCTCCGCTTTGCTTCCCGACGAGGCACCTTCAGCGGTGCCGCTCTCAAACCGCCGCCGATCAAATCGTGGCTCACACAGAAATGCCGGCCAACAGGAGCGAGTTGAGCTTCTCCTCTGCGCGATCCGAACGCGATAGCAGCACGATCGGTTTTCGGGCTCCGACGACAAGCCCGCCGCTCGCGAATCCCGCGGCGTGGTTGAGCGTTTTCCCGAGTATATTACCGCTTACAATTTCGGGAACGACCATGATATCTGCGTCCCCCTGTATCTTCCCTTCATAGTGCTTTGCTCTGCACGCGGCGAGATTAAAGGCGAGGTCGAAGGCCATCGGGCCTTCCACGATCGAATCAGGTACTGAGCCGTTTGTCGCGGCTTTGGTTATTCGTGCGGCGTCGATCGTCGAAGGAATTGCCGGATTCTGTACTTCGACGCCTGAAAGGAGAGCGATTTTCGGTGTTTTGGTTCCGAGACGATGAAAAAGCCGGGCGCCGTTTTTGACGATTTCGAGCTTCTGCTCGAACGTGGGGTTGATGTTAAGACCTCCGTCGGTTACCCCGAGAAAGCGACCATCGGGAGACTCGAATATCGCTATATGAGAGAGAAACCCGTCGCCACGAAGTGCGCCGCTATCATGCAGAACCTGCTTCATGAGTATTGCGGTCTGCACGCTCCCCTTCATTAAAAGATCGATTTCATTTTCACCGGCAAGACGAACCGCGGTAGCGGCAGCCGACTCATCGTCGGATTCCGGTATGGTTTCGAAGTCCGAAAACCCGGATTCACTTGATAATTCTCCGATGATCTTCTGATTTCCTATCAAAACGAAATCGAAACAGATATCCCGGGCTTTGCGCATCGCTTTGTAGATTTCGAGATATTCCGGGCACACCACACCGACGCGCAAAAGCCGGCCAAGATGCTTCGCCCGCTGTTTCAGATCGTTATAGCCCATGTGTTGTCTCCAGGTCGGGCTTGCGCCGCCCGTGCCTGTGCCTAAGAGGCTGGATGCTCTACACCGCTTTCGATATTTCTACCGAGATGGAGCGCCCGCAGATTCGTGTCAACGACGTCGACTCCCTTTTTGTCAAATATGGTATGGATCGCCTCTTCGAGTTTTTCGATCTCGATCGGGAGCTTTGTCGAGGCGGCTCCGACCATTACCATATTGGTTGCGCGTATCGACCCGGCTTCACGTGCAAGCCCCTGGCTATCGATCAACTTGTAATCAGGTAGCTTTGCGATCATCGAATAGACCGAATCGAGCTCCGGATAATCATTAATATTTTCAACCGGATTTTTTGACGCGACGAGGACGCCTTCAGGCGATAGATAATCGATGTATCGGAGGCTCTCCAGTGGTTCCATGCTGAGAATCATCTCCGCCCTGCCTCGAGGGATGAGATCGCTCGCAATTTCACTATCAGCAATTCTCAAATTCGCGAGCACCGCACCCCCACGTTGCGCCATCCCGTGAACTTCGGATTGTTTGACGTGATGACCTGATTCCATAGCGGCAATCGATATGATCGCACCGACCGAAAGAACGCCCTGTCCGCCGACGCCGCAGAGAATAATATCGTATTTCATTGTACCGCCTTGCTTTTGATTGTCCGTTTCGTGACTTCCACACATTCCCGGACCGAGATAATGACCGAAAGCCCCTGGTATGCAATTTCATTGCGCACTATTTCGACATTTTCATCTTTGTATTTGCGATGCGCATTGAGGACGAACACGTGTTGCGGATCTACGCCGATACCTTCGACGAGCGTTGAAAGCTTCGACGATGGAAACAGCGTATCCTGTCCACCCGTCATCGCAACTGTTCCATTGTCCACTATTATAACGGTCATATCCACGTTTGCCGTTACCGCGTCCATCAGTGGAGTGACCCCGGAATGCAGAAACGTGCTGTCACCGATAACGGCAACGACCCGTTCTGCCCCTGCTTCGGCGGCACCTTTTGCCATGCTCACCGATGCTCCCATATCGACGATGGTTTCTGGAACCTGATAGGGTGGAAGTGCGCCAAGCGCGTAGCAGCCGATGTCGGAGGTAACTGTGGATGCACCGAGCTCGTCTATTACCTCTTTTATAACGGTGTACGTATCTGAATGCGGGCATCCTCTGCAGAACTGAGGCGGTCGACCGGGTAAGGTGAGCTTGTCTTTCTCACCATTGAGCCCGTCGATCTTTATCCCGTGTATCTTTTCGAGCCCGAGCGAAGCTCTGATATTGTCAGGATTGAGCTCTCCCGTTACCGGAACGGAGCCGTTTAGCTTGCCGACAATCTCTTTCGGCTGCTCGAGCAACCCGCGTAAGAATTTCTCGACGAACGGATATCCTTCTTCGAGAACAACGATACGATCGACGCTTTCGGCGAGCTTGCGCACTTTCGCCACCGGAATCGGATACGCACCGATGTGCAGATGATTCGGTCGGTCCTTCAGATCGTCGAGTACTTCATAGAAGTAGTTACGGGCAATCCCGGTAGTTATGACACCGAGCGGTGCGTTGCTTTTTTCTATTTTAAGAATATTGTGGCTGCACTTCTCCGAGTAGGCCGACAGCTCCGGTTGTTTCTCCACGAGGGCGGCGAAGTTTTTGCGAGCATGTGCCGGTAACAGCAGCCAGCCGCCTATCCGTTCGGATTTCGACAACTTGTTTTCTCCTCGTGCCGCAGTCGTCGAAACGACCGCTCTCGAATGGGCAAGTCGTGTTACGAGCCGTACCATAACGGGGATCGAATATCGCTCGGACAGATCAAACGCCTCCCTCGTCATCTCGTATGCTTCCTGCTGATTACACGGTTCGAGGCAGATGATCCGGGCAAAATCGGCGTAGAAACGGCTGTCCTGTTCGTTCTGAGAGCTGTGCATCCCCGGATCATCGGCGACGCCGAGAACGAGCCCGCCTCCGATATCGAGCAGCGCTGAATTGACGAATGGATCCGCCGCGACGTTGAGCCCGACGTGTTTCATCGTAACGAGAGCACGCTTTCCCATAAACGAGACCCCGAGCGCCTCTTCGTACGCGGTTTTTTCGTTTGCGCACCATGCGGCGTGCGGTTTTCCATTGTTTTTCGACCACTCGAGAATGTATTCGAGGATCTCGGTCGATGGCGTGCCCGGATAGGCGTAGGCGGTAGTGATTCCGCTGTCGATAGCTGCCTGAGCAACAGCTTCGTCTCCGAGCAGAACTCTCTCAGTCATAGAAACTCCTTGTTGGGGTTGCTTTATTCTTACCCGTCATGGTCGGATAATACCTGTGGATTTTGCTAAAAAACCGCTAATTGATCAATGTGCCCGACACGATGCAGCGCTTCGTTGCGGGTAGTGAATTGCTCTGATAGAATCCCACCTACCGTACACCACCGAAAAAGGGGACTTTTATGGCCGTTTCTTCACGCGTTCTCGAAGCGATAGAAAGCTCGTCGTGGGTTCGAGCGATGTTCGAAGTGGGATTGAAGCTCAAAAAGGAGCACGGTGCCGACAAGGTGCTCGATCTCAGTCTGGGAAATCCGGATCTCGAGCCACCGCAGGAGTTCTCCGGCGCACTATCCTCGCTCCTCGAGGAACGGACGCCGCATGCGCACTCGTATATGCCGAACGGAGGCTATCCCGAGGTTCGGGAGGAAATAGCCGGACGTGTACAAAAAGAATACGGCGTAGATACAGACGGTCGCTATGTCGTTATGTCCTGTGGTGCCGGCGGGGGGCTGAACGTAACGTTCAAGTCGATTCTGAACCCGGGTGATCGTGTTTTGACACAGGCCCCGTATTTTATGGAGTACCGGTGGTACGTAGACAATCACCGGGGAACGCTCGAACCGCTCGGTCTTGCCGAAGGATTCGATCTCGATGTCGATCGAATAGCGGATAGAATCGGCCCCGATGTGGCCGCGGTATTGATCAACGTTCCGAACAATCCCAGCGGGAGAATTTACTCGGAGTCGACGATCAGCGCGCTTGGTAACATGCTCGATGAGCGAAGTAAAGCGGTGGGCCGGCGGATTTATCTTGTCAGCGACGAACCGTACCGGGAGATCGTGTACGACGGAGCCTCGGTCCCGAGCGTATTCAGCCACTATGAGCACTCGATCGTTGTCAGCTCCTATTCAAAGACCTTATCGATTCCGGGGGAACGGATCGGATGGATCGCCGTAGATCCGCGAGCCGAGGACGCCGATACACTTCTCGATGCGATGATCCTCTGCACGCGTACGCTCGGATTCGTCAATGCTCCCGCGCTCATGCAGCGAACCGTGGCGCGGCTTGCGGATGTAGCCGTCGATATCGAGCCGTATCGAAAGAGACGGGAGTTGCTGTGCGACGGCTTGGAGGATATCGGATATGAGCTCGAAAGACCGGAAGGCACCTTTTACTGCTTTCCGCGTTCCCCGATCCCGGATGAGATGAAGCTCATCGAAGCGCTTCAGAATCAGCTCATACTCGCGGTTCCCGGTCGCGGTTTTGGAGCCCCGGGATACTTCAGGCTTTCGCTTTGCGCAAATGAAGATGTGATCCGCCGTTCGCTGTCGGGATTTCGGCGCGTGTATGAATCACTTACAAAATAGCAAAACAGTGTAAGGAATACAAAAGGAGCAATATATGGCACAGGAAATAGTGCATATCATATTTCGGTATATTCATCTGATCGGATTCGCTACGGTGTTGGGCGGTATGATCGTTCAATTCGGGGAAAAAATGAGTAAAAAAAGTAAATGGGAAGAGTTCTTCGATTCACACGCACCGGATTACGATCAAAACGTGTTTACAAAGAACACTACCGCCGAAATAGGTTTTCTGATTGAGGAGCTCGGTGTTGATTCGGGTGCAACAATACTCGATGTGGGATGCGGCACGGGCCGGCATTCGGTGGAGCTTGCAAAACTCGGTTACCGCGTCACGGGAATCGATTTGTCGGCGGGTATGCTCGATGTCGCAAAACGTAAAGCTCGCGAAGCAGGCGTTGACGTACGGTGGGTCAGGACGAGCGCATCGGAGTTCTCGTTTGAAACGCAATTTGACGCTGCAATCTGTCTGTGTGAGGGGGCGTTCGG
>CAYLZA010000245.1:0-5141 GCA_964387575.1 uncultured Spirochaetales bacterium
GCACATTTAAGATTGCATTAGGAAACAAGGTCCATGATGCACAAAAGGAATTGGATATGACTGAGACTTCTGAGGCTGCAAACATCCTGGTAATCGAAGACAACGAACCGGTCAGAGCGTTTATTGCACGTTCACTTGAAAGAGCGGGATACGAGGTAACCGCCGTCGCAACCGGTCGTAAAGCATTCTCGGTGCTTCGTTCGGAGGTGTTCGATCTCGTTCTTCTCGATTTAAAGCTCCCCGATGTGGACGGAATGGAGATACTCAAGACCATACGGCGACAGGAAGAGGACTTACCCGTCATCATCGTTTCTTCCACCCAGGAGCTCAACACGAAGGTCCTTGGATTCGAGGTCGGTTGCGACGACTATATCACCAAGCCGTTTCAGGTTCCCGAGCTTCTCGGACGCGTACAGAGACTGCTCAGACGAACGAACATGAACGCTTTGAGCTCGAGCTCGACCGAAACACGTCGACCTGTGCATGAGCAGATCGAGCTCGGGCGGTTCGTGCTCGATCTTCGAGGATTTCGTGTCTACAAAGACGGAGAATCCATCGAAATGCGCAAAAAGCTGTTTGACCTGTTTCTTCACTTTGCTCGTAATCCCAACGTCGTAGTTTCAAAAGAGACGCTTCATGAACGGGCATGGGACTATCGCGATTCGCTCAACGAGAACTCACTCTACGTCCACATTCATCAACTTCGCACCGTCATTGAAGAAAATCCTTCCAAGCCTCGATTTCTCAAAACCGTTCGCGGAGTTGGATTTGTGTTTGATCCCGACGGAAAACCCGCGTAATACAAACCGACATCTTTTTTCGTATCCCGTTTCGACTACCCGCCGTTCGCCTTCACGCTGATCAAGGTTACCGGAACAATCACCGGCGAAGCGCCAACGGATATCCTAAGCTCCGGTTGGCTCCTGGGGGTATAATGCGTGAGACCGGCGTGGTCCTCGTCCGCTCGGCTATAGGGTGGCTACGGTTCCGTACGTTTACTATGGCTCTTGAACCAATCGTACAGCTCGGTTCCATCGTAAGCCTGCGTCCACGAATCGTGGCCGGCGTCGGGATATACGGTGAATCGGACGTCGGCACCATTCCCGCGCAGCCATTTTACCATTCGTACCGAATCTTCAACCGGTACCGTGTCGTCCATCGCCCCGTGAAAACACCAGACCGGAATATCGGTAAATCTCACCGGATCGATCATTGTAAACGGACCGCATATCGGCGCTATTGCCGCAAACAAATCCCGGCGGGCATTCGCCAGCGCCCATGTGCCGCTTCCTCCCATCGACAAACCCGTAAGATAGATTCTTGCGCGGTCGATTTTATATCGTTTTATTATATCCTCGAGGAGCGCTGCGAGTGTATACGGCTGCCAGATCTCGTCGGCCGGACATTGCGGTGCCGCAACTACGAACGGCAGCTCCAGTCCGTTTTCGATCCGAGCGGGGGGACCATAGGTTTTTACCAGATTCAGATCACTGCCGCGTTCACCCATTCCGTGAAGAAACAAAAGCAGCGGCGGACCGCTTTTACCTACCTCGAGATCCGCAGGGAGATACAAAAGGTACGGCAGCTCCATATATGTGGCGTATTCAATCTCGAGTTTTTCCGTGGATCCTCTCATGTGCGCGCCTCCATCGCTTTTTCGTAAAGCATGTTAATCGAAACGGTCGTCCGTGCACGTTGCTTACGATTGCACCGACACGTATATCATATTGTTGATTTCGGCCGTCTTCACGAGTAGGATACTACATAGTAAAAAATGAAAAAAGAGAAGCGTCTATCCGCCGCCCAAAGCGAGTTGGTGCCGTTCTCACGTTTGCGCGTGATTTTTCAACGCATTGATGCCTCCGAGCCCTCGGTTTGGAGTTGGGCGTTGATTATCTCGCTATTCGTTGTGGTGTTGGCGGTCGGGAAAGTTACGTTTCAGCTTTCGCTGCTCAAGATAAGCTTGATGGTGGTGCTCTCGGACTTACTTCTGATTCTCTTCACCGCGTGGTTTACGCTGCAGTTCCTCCGGTTACCGAGCAAATCACGGGTCGATTTGGTCGGCGGAGCGCAGAGTTTGCAACAGCACCGTACAACAATCTCACTTCCGCTCATTGTGTATGGCGCGTACGTTGGTACCGGCGGGATTTCCGCTTTGTTGGCAGGTGGCGGCTGGGGCACAATCCAGTGGTTCGGTATGAGGGTACCAATACTCGTATTTATACTCGTGTTGTCCCATACACTTCGAACCTATCGGTCACGACGGCGCATAATGACCGGCTGCTCAATTCTCCTTTTAACCCTATCGTTGATCGGTATTTTCGAGTTTGCCGGCTTGTTTCGTGCTTTCGGCGCACAAGGCCGGCGCATTGTCGGCACACTTGGTAACGCAAACTACTACGGCGCCGTACTGGTTGCCCTATTACCGATAACCTGGGCCGATATACGCTACAAGCTCAAGGGTATCGGAGCGAACGCGCGAAAGGCTGCAATACCGATAACAGGATTGTTCACAGGCATCTTCGCAGTATTCCTCACGTTGAGCAGAGCCGCATGGGCGGGAAGTGTTGTTGCGCTCGGAACTGCAATTGTTTTGCCTGCGATCGCGAATGCGTTCTCGCGTCAAAGCACCGAATCATCCTCACGGTCGAACCGGGCAATTCCGGGCGGAATTACCCAAGGCCAACACCGACCCGTCGGCCCTCGGCATAAGCTACCACGGGTATCGAAACGAGCTATCTGGCTGGTTTCCACAATTCTTGTAGCGGCGTTGTTGATAGCAGTCCTTTTGTTGATCGTCTTTGACTTCTTCTCCGACGATGTACGTGCCAGATTAGAGAAGGTTTTCTCGCCCGAACAACTCGATCTCGCCAACCTCTTGCACAATCGCCTTCCGCTCTGGTGGACTGCACGGCAAATATGGACCGGAAATCGATTGGGAGGATTGATATTCGGCGCAGGACCCGGTGCTTTCGAGCGTCTGTCCTACTCTACATTCCCGCCCACGGGAAGACTCATAGTAGGATATTCGACCTTTCATCATGCACACAACGAATATCTCAACATCCTTGCGGAAACGGGTATCGTGGGGCTGCTATTCTGGGTGGCTTTGCTCGCATTGGGAGACCGGGGCGCGGTCTATCTTTTATCCCGTGCGAGATATCGGGTTGCCGGGGCTGCCCTACTCGGTGCTATGTTGGCACCGGCAATTACCGGGGCAGTCGGAACACCGGTGGGACAACCGGTTGCTCAGATGTTGTTGGCACTTTCCGCCTCCGCCGCCTGGTTGCTGACGAGTAGATTTGACCGGCGGGAAGGGCAAAGGTCTGATCGTAGGACCGCTTTTGTCAATTCTATCGTAGGCGTCCTGCTCCTCTCGACGCTAATCCCGCTATCCATCAACGTCTACTCACTTTTCAGAAGCGATTACGCGCACATCAGGGCGCTCGGCCGCTACACTCCCGAAGCCCCGGGGAAGAACCGCAGTCCGGACGCGTGGCTCGATGAATCGATCCGTTGGATGCCCGGCAATGTCCGCGCGCAGTACGAGAAGCTTCACGTACAAAACAGGGAGGCCTCACCCGCGGCATTGGCAACCGCGTACGACATAGAACGAATCATACCCGACTACCGGGACACGATTCTGATACGGGGCGTGACGTACACACGATTCGGTAATTATCTCCGTGCTTCCGAAGATCTCGAGCGGTTTATTTCGCGTGATCCGTACACAAAACCCGAAGCATATGTTCATCTTACTGCGGCGTACATCGAACGGGAGATGCTCGATCAGGCATCCGATACGCTAAAGCGATTTTTCCTCAAACGTCACGAAGCCGGGCTCGCCCGAAGTGCGCCGAATATTCATCCGATGCCGTATGATCTTCAGATCGTTGAAGGCTCGAGAGAGATTCGAACGACAGCCGCAACAGAAAGTGCTCGAACCGATGACGATGGAACGGGCGGCGGACGCACCACCGACGAGCACACGAACGGCGATCGCTCGAACCGCACCATCGCTTTCATCGGCACATCGTATCTCGATGAGATCGTCCGGAGTCTGCACGACCATCGCGATATGGGCTACGGCTCGCTGGTGACGAATCTGTACATCAACATCGGCCGCATCTACGATTCGCTCGACTACTCCGATGAATGCCTTTTCTACTATATGTATGCGGCGAGATCGGGAAAGCTCGCAATTGAGACCGTCCGCTCTATCGATGAAAAAGTCGATTACTTTGCGCGTCGTCTGGAGCCGGTATTCGAGCCGGGGCCGTCGGAAAGCAATGATGAGTTGATGACCGGTTCTATCCCGAACGTGAAAAGCGGAGCGGTCCGTAGCGCGGCGAACAAGCTGCTGAACACATACATCGAATACCGAGAGGAGCTCAGGAGACTATATCCGATTTCGGAATCCGGAAAGTAGGGAACCGTACGGGGAAAATACACCGGGACCGGATCTCGCGGCCCCGGCGTGAGTGTTACTTACACGATCGCCTACTGATATCGCTCCGCCATTTTGACGGAAATGGCATCCAGATAAAATATATACGCTTTGTCGGCAGAGTCCAGCACGAGGGCCGGATTATCCGCGTCGCCTGAATCGTCTACGATCTCGGTTATCCATTCGCTTCCTGTATAGTAGGCATAATACAAATCGTAGCTACCATCCGAATCATTGTAGTACAGATACGCAATATGCGGATTGTCCGATGAGTCCAGCTGAATCGACGTCTGATATCCGCACGAATCCGTTCCACTTCCGGTATGAACTACGACAGGCGTCGGAGCAGATTCTGCGCCGTCAGGAACTTTCATATAGTTGAGTGATGTAACATCGCGGTACGCGATATGAAAATCTCCCTGCGAATCCACGACCATCGAGGCGTCCTTACCTGTTACCGTCGAAGATCCGTCCAGCTGCATGTAGGTCGTGGTCTCGGCGTTCCGGTAGACGTTTAATCCCCGATCTGAGGTACCCGTACCGTTATCATAGTATGCCACCCATATATCGGAAGTGCCGTCCATAGCAATTGCCGTGGATTCGGCGGTTGTCTGATCGTCAAGTTGTTTGATTACGGTTCGTGTCTGCCAGCTTCCGCCGCTCTGGTTTCGATAGTAGATATCAAATGGATCAG
>CAYLZA010000246.1:0-5127 GCA_964387575.1 uncultured Spirochaetales bacterium
TGGGAAAAGGTCGTCGACGAATTGGAAGAGCTTGAGGACATCCGACTCTACGATGCCGCGAAGGAACAGGACCAAGAGGCCGTCCTGTTCGAGCAAGCCGTCAAGGAGATCGAAAAGGAATACGGCGAGTGACGTACACGGTTCTGATCCTTCGAACCTCGATCGAATTACATTTGATCCCAAGGTTATGGGTGGAAAGCCTTGTATTAGAGGGATGAGAGTCACGGTAGGTACTATAGTCGGGCTTGTCGCTTCCGGAAAAGATGAGTTGGAAATACTAAGGCTCTACTCGTACCTCGAAGCTGAAGATATTAGACAAGCGCTCACATATGCCGCTTGGCGGGCAGAGGAAATCGATATCCCGATCTCATATCAATGAAATTTGTAATTGATATGAACGTGTCACCTGCTTGGACATCCGTTTTCGAAACTCACGGTTACGAATCGGTACATTGGAGCTATATAGGTTCTTCCACGGCAACTGATTCAGAAATTCTTGTTTGGGCTTATACAAACGATTACATCGTTTTTACGAATGATCTCGACTTCGGAGCGATTATTGCTTCGACGAGGTCGCGCCGTCCGAGTGTCATACAATTAAGAGATTTGGACGTTACTCCAACCGACAAATCAGAAGTCGTTATGCACTGCATAAAGCGGCACCGACAGAGTCTTACCATGGGCGCTATAATGTCGATTGATGCTCGGGGATCGCGAGTTCACCTGCTTCCAATCCGTGAAGGTATTGACAAATAGAGAGCAACGGCCTTCTAAGCCGTGGGTCGGAGGTTCGAATCCTCCTGGGCGTAGACGACAAGAGCCCCACACGCGGCTCTTATCGCTTCCGGAAAAGATAAATCGGAAATACTACGGCTCAATCACGACCAGCTCTATCGAGGTCAGATTCTCGTCGCTGACGGGTAGCGTCTCAAAACCTTCACCTCTGTCTACGTGGATATAAGCTCGTATGTACCGGCCGTTGATAACATCCATATCCGACCTGAGCACTTTCCACTCGACAACACCAGGTTCGGAGGCAACGTATCCAGACGGATAATGGACGATATCGCCCTCTCCTCTAACGTGGATTCCACAGCCCCAACTGCCGTCGTAATACGCCTTTGCAAGTCTGTCGCCGGGAGTGTCATGAGACGTATCTGATTGATTCGCCTGAAAGCCATACTGGGTATGTGCGTCCATCTCGGGACCGCCGTCGGCGATGGTCATCATTAAATAGAGATAGGTGCCATCGATTGCAAGATGAAGCGTGTGCAGATCCGTTCCGTTGAAATCCGCATGCGGGTTCTCATCGCCGGTCTCGTCTACCAGCGCTACAGGTAAGAATTCCCAGTCATCGATTCTGCCATCAACCGTAATCGACGCATACGGGATGACGAAATTGTTCTCTTCGTTTTGATAGTACAAACTATCCCTGATCGGATCGTTTGGATTGTCGAGAAACGGCAAAGGGTAAAAACACCCAACAATTATCATTGAAAGCATGCCGACATACACCATTCGCCGGTGCTGCGAATTGTGTAAGCGACGCGACAGATACTCGATCGAGTTTCGCTTTGCCATCTACGGCTCCGTTACAACGATACTCGCCAGACTCTGCTCGCTGTAATCGCACCAGTTATTGCAGGCTCTAAAGCCGTACACATATGTAGGCGCGCAAAAATGTACCGTTCATCTTACCCGGATCGTGCCGGACAATCATTCATTCGACGAAATCCTCCGTCGGCACGTGACACGTGCTTACATGCCAATTTACCATCTGGATCTTCATACATTTACGTATTTACCGGATAAAAACTCTTAGCCTTTCTCCGATGACTTTCCCGAGAACCGTACGCGAGGTATTTCACTCATGCTCACGGCCCGCCCTCCGGTATTCGCCGAAATCCGGGTCGCCTCGACCAGACGAAGCGCCTCCACGCCGTCGCTGATTCGTGCGGGCGGGTGCCCGCCGCTTCCGAGCTCCGCAATATCTCGTATCAGCTGAAGATCGGCACCGAAATGAGAGGAGTCGAGCTCCGACTCCGCGGAGAGAACTTCCTCGCGCGCGCCGTATTGCGAAATCACTCGCACATTACCACCGGCACGCTCGAGAACGAGACGCCCCGATGTTCCGACGACCTCGAGGGTTTCCTGATCATCCGCGGGTGGTCCGAAAATGTTCCAGAAGAGCGTTGCGACCGCACCCGATTCGAATGTGACCGTGGAAACCGCATAATCCCATATAGTGGTTTCCGGTCGAAATACACACGCGTCTATTACGTCGAGATCGTCTTCGGGATCGGTCCATGAAGGTTGCTTCCATCGTTGCTGATCGACGGTCTGATAATCGCGATCCATACGATGCGCAATCCCGATCTCGTTCACCGTTTCGCTCGGAAGTACTCGAAACGGACAGACCCGGTCGCAGTAGCGGCAACGGGAAGGAGCTGTGGGATCCGGAGTAAACGTCGCCGACCGCCCGGCGGTCGCCTGAACGCGTACGGGTTCACTCCCCGTGAA
This sequence comes from uncultured Spirochaetales bacterium, assembly GCA_964387575.1. Lineage (GTDB taxonomy): Bacteria > Spirochaetota > Spirochaetia > ARS1246 > ARS1246 > CAYLZA01. The sequence continues at coordinate 2,521 of CAYLZA010000246.1, forward strand.
CCAGCGAAATACATCAAAGTGATGCGAGCACTTATCATTCAACGCTCCGCCTGAGAGGTCCTCGAAACGGTGCCATCGCTGAAGGTACCGGGCGTAGGGAATAATCGAACGGAGGAGAATCATCTGTACCTCGCCGATCGCGCCCGAAGAAACCTGGTCGAATGCGATACGCCACGCAGGCTCGTAGCGCCTGGTGAACCCCATCATCATCGGAACACCGGAGGATTTCTCGGCCCGGCGAATCTCGAGAGCGTCGTCGAGGTTCGCGGCAATCGGCTTGTCGAGATACACCCGTTTCCCGACGTCGACGGCCCTGAGCGCCTGCTCGCGATGCGCCGATGTATAGCTGGTTATAAGTACAATTTCGATTTTTTCATCGTTCAGCAGATCGTCGAGTGATTCATATACGACGATTTCGGGTATTTGATCCTCGTGCGCGTCCACATCACCGGCCGCGGTTTCGCTCGTCGTTTCGGTCGCACCGGTCGCTCTCGAACCATCGGCTTTCCGACTTCGGCGTTTACACAGATAATCGTGCGCCTCACGGGCGCGCGCGCCGTTTCTATCGTAGATTCCGCGCACGTACATCCCGGTCTCTTCGTTCATCTCTTCGATCCGGGAGCCGAGGACATAGACTCCCCGCTCACCGGCGCCGACAACTCCGACTCCGACCACGTTCACCTCAACCCTTTACGGATCCCGCGGTGACTCCTCGGATAACGAACCGCTGTAGAATCAGGAAAAATAGTATGATAGGAGTCATCCCCATGCTCAACGTCGAAAGCGCCAAATCCCATCTGTCCATATGTTGCCCGAAAAACCGGAATATTCCGAGTGGGATCGTGTGCAGACGAGAGCTGAAGAGCACGAGTGCCGGTAGAAGAAAGTCGTTCCAGATCCAGAGCGTGTGAAGGATTATCACGGTGACCACCATGGTTTTGAGCGTTGGTAACACGATGTGGAAAAAGCTCTGGAACGTAGTGCATCCGTCTATATAGGCCGATTCTTCGAGCTCCTTGGGAACGCCTTTTACAAACCCGTGAAGCAGGAAGACCGTAAGCGGCATACCGAAGCCGAAGTAAATGATGATGACGCCGGGTCTGGTATTTATCATACCGAGTACTTTAGCCACTTTCACCATCGGGATCATCACGCTCTGAAACGGGATGACCATCGCTGCAACAAACAGGATAAAAAAGATACGACTCACCAAGTGAGGTCGTCGTACCATCCGCCACGCGGCCATCGATCCCAGTAGCACCATACCGCCGATGCTGAATACGCTGACGATCACCGAGTTCATGAGGATCCTCGGGAAGGACACTTCGCGCCAGGCGCGGGTGTAGTTTTCGAAACTGTATACATTCGGCCAGGCGGCGGCGTTTTTGACGATTTCACCGAAGGGTTTCATCGAGTTGACGAGCACGAAATAAAACGGTGAAAGAAAGACCAGCGCGATCACGATTACCACAATCTCGATGATCAACAGTTGCGGGATGTACCTGCGTCGATTCATCCCTCGACCTCCCATCGCTTCGTTATCAGAACCTGCGAGACCGAAATCGCTCCGACGACGATAAAGAATAATATAGCCTTCGCCGATCCGAGCCCGTAATTATTGGAGGAAAACGCCTCGAAGTAGATGTTCATCGCGAAGGTTTCGGTAGATCCGTACGGCCCGCCTCGAGTCAGAGCATAGATTACGTCAAACATCTTGGTAGTCCATGAGAGAGCGAGAAAGAGACATACGGTAATCGCCGGAACGGTCAGCGGAATGATGATTCGTCTGAGCAGCCCGAATCCCCGTGCACCATCGATGCGTGCCGCTTCGATCAGATTATCGTCGATTCCGATAATAGCGGCTATATAAATCACCATGAGGTATCCGGTCCGTTGCCAGACGAACACGATTACACACGCCCAGTAACCGGTCATTGCGTTGCCGAGCCACGGTAATGAGAAAAATCCGAGTTTGGTAATCTCTCCGAGTGTTTCAAAGCTGTTGACGAATATGAATCGCCATATGAAACCGAGGATGATGCCGCCGATGATATTCGGGAGAAATATGATCGTCCGCATCACCTTGTCGGTATAAATCGATCGGGTCAACGCCAGCGCGAGGGTAAATGCAAGCAGATTGGCAATTATCACCGAGACAACGGTAAACCGGGCGGTAAACCAGGCTGAAACACCTGCCTGTTCATCACCGCGGAAAATTTCGAGGTAGTTTTCTACGCCGATCCAGATCGCCTTGGCATCGACGCCGTTCCACTCGGTGAACGAATAAAAAATGCCTAGCACGAACGAGATAAGAACAATACCGAGGAAAAAGAGGAATCCGGGACCGATGAATAGCATATCGTCCCGTATCGCCGCGAGTTTCTTTCGATTCACCGAGGTTTTCTCCAGCACAAACAACGGGGGACCCCTGTAAAGGTCCCCCGCATAAACGACTATTTTATTTATTTCGCTCGATCCTGCCAGGATTTGTCGAGTGCTTCGAGCGTTTCCTGCCAGCTCTGTTGTCCGCCTACGTAGGCCTGCAGATTGTTGAACGCATCCTGCTGAGCGAAACCATCCGGCCATTGACCGAACACCCACGGGATC
>CAYLZA010000247.1:0-5125 GCA_964387575.1 uncultured Spirochaetales bacterium
GAATACCATAAATACCGTAATAACCACGTCGATAAACGCCGAATCATAATGACCGACGCTCGCGTTTTTCGGAGAAAACCCTCCGGTTGCCAATGTGCCGAAGGTATGCGTAAGAGCATCGAAGAGATTCATTCCGCCGATCATCAGCAGCGTCGTTTCGGCAATTGTAAGACCTACGTAGAGGCTCCAGAGTATTTTGGCCGTCTGCGCAACCCGCGGCGTGATCTTGTCCATCGTAGGACCCGGAGCTTCAGCTTTTATCAACTGATAGGCGCCGATACCGAGAAGCGGAAGGACCGCGACGGTCAGCACCACGATTCCCATTCCGCCGAGCCAGTGCGTCAAGGACCGCCAAAACAAAATCGACATGGGAACAGACTCTATTTCGATGAGTATGGACGCTCCGGTTGTCGTAAATCCCGACATGGTCTCGAAAAACGCGTCGGTAAACGATGGGATTGCCCCCGAGAGATAGATCGGTAGCGCGCCGACACACGCCGAAGCAATCCACCCGCCGCTCACCAGGAGAAATCCGTCGCGGGTTGACAGGGAATATCTGGGGCTTCGCACGAAAAACAACAACGCGCCGGATGCCAGGGAAGTTCCGGCCATGGTAAACAGAAAATATCGAATAATCGGTGTTTCGTCGTAATAAACTGCAAAAAGAATGGGAAAGACCATGAAGAATGAGACGATGAGAAGTATTACTGCGATACCTCTAAGTACGTGAGCGATATGCATGGTTTTCAGCCGGTAAAAATCTGCTCGAGTTTTTGTATAGACTCTTTGTTGGCGATTATTATGAGATAATCGCCGGCAATAAGCTCCAACCCTCCGCTCGGTACGATGTTGGTACCGTTTCTCGCGACCGAAATTACGAGGGCGTTTGCGGGAATCCGGATGTCACGAATGCGTTTATTCACCACCTTGCTCGATGCCTCTACTGAAACCTCGATAACATCGAGATTTCCACCCGAAATGCTATGGAGGCTCTGGACGCTTGATCTGCGAATATATTTCAGAATTGTGCTTACCATGCTGTCCACCGGATTGATCGCCACATCGATACCGAGACTCGACGCAATATGAACGTAGGTACTTTTGTTTACCAGAGCGATCGTTCTTTTTGTTCCGAGGGTTTTTGCATAAACTGCCGTCACGATGTTGAGCTCCTGCGAGTCACTCGTCGCCGCGACGAGATCCATCGAAGAAAACATATCGTCTTCGGAAAACTGCTCGTCGGAAATATCTGCGTTGACAACAAGCGCCGAAGGATACCGATCGGCGAGCAACTTGCACAGCTCATAGTTCGGCTCGAGGATGGTAACCTGCCGTTTGTTCGCCGGTTTTCCGGTATGTACCAGACGACTCCAGAACGTGGAACGATGTTTGCCCTCGTGCAGAAGATGATCCGCCACGTACTGCCCTATCTTACCGCCGCCGACGATTACGATCTTGTTGATCGTCGTCATTTCCTTCCCGATAACAGCGAATAAATGCTCGAAATCGTTCTCACCCGCGATCAGGTAGAGCTTGTCGTTTTCGTGAATTCGAGAATCCCCTGAGGGGATTATATAGTTACCGTACCTGAATATGACTGCAACGAGAAAATTCACATTGACGGTATTACGGATTTCTTCGATTGTGCGCCCGGCAAACATCGTCTCTCCGGTGATCGACACACTTCGCATCTGAAGTCCGGTTTTTTCGAAAAACATAATGTCGCTTACCGCGCCCCGGTCTACCGCGCTGGTAATCGCCCGTGCAACCTCTATTTCAGGACTGACTACATAATCGATCCCCAAAAAGGATTGCCGCAGCACGGTCGTATTCCAGTAGTCGATATTGCGGACACGCGCGAGCTTTCGCGGCACCTTGAATTCGCTTGAAACGATCCCGCACGCAATCATGTTGATTTCGTCGGAATCGGTTACCGCGATAAAATTCGACGCATTCTCGACCCCCGCCTTCCGAAGTGTCTCCAGGCTGTTCCCGGGCTCGTTCAATACGAGACAGTCGAGTTGCTGTGAGGCGTTTTCCGCCTTTTTGGGATCCTTTTCGATGAGAACAACATCGGTTTCTTCGTCAATCAACTGCCGGGCAAGCTTGAATCCGACGCTTCCTGCACCGAGGATTACCGCGCTCATAAGGCCGAACTCTACTACGAAGCGTTGAGACTGTCAAAACCGAAGCCGGAGCAAGTAATCACTCGAGCAGCAACTGCCGTATGCTTTTCGCATTACTATTCGAAAGACCGACGGTATGAAGATAGCGAACGGAGGAGCCATACACCGAATCGATATGTGCAAGTGTGCGCTCCATAGATCGCTTTTCCGACATGAGGTATTCCTCCCGTTCAGGCCTTCCGATTACCTGTTCCAGATGACCGAGAAGCGTATCGAGGTTCGGTTCGAGTAGCCGCTCGCTTACCGCATAATCTTCGAGAATAGCATTGCGATTGACTCCGCACAGATCGAGGAGAAGCGCAACGATCACACCGGTTCTGTCTTTGCCCGCTGTACAGTGAACCACGGTTGCACCGTCTATCGGTCTGGAAAATAGCTCGAATACGCTTCGAATACGGGCACCGCATGTTTCAACGCAGCGTATATAAAGTGCGCTCAAATCGGGTACAGGCTCGGTAGTGAGCGTTTCCGGATGCAGAGGAGGCGAATTATAATCCTCGAGAAGCGGAATGTGTATGACGGTTATCTCGTCGTCGTCTTCAAACACATCCGGTGCAGCTACGACCTCTCGCTCATCACGAAGATCGATAATACGTTTTATGTTTTTTGACTTGAGCGTTTTCCGGTCCTGAATCGTAAGATAGGCGAGTGAATCGGCTCTGAACACAACACCGCGACGTACGGTTTTTCCTTCTACGCTCATATATCCACCGATATCACGAAAATTGAATGCGCCTGAGAGCTCCATATAATTCGCATTGACCATCGAATTGACCGTACACCGGGAAATCCGTATCATCAAGTCGGAAATCGCATATGCAGGATACGGCAATCGAGGCGAAAAACGTTACGAAACGCTACGGAGCGTTGACGGCGGTGGATTCGTTGAGCTTTCGGGTGGAAAAAACGAGTTGTTTCGGAATCCTCGGTCCAAACGGCGCGGGCAAAACCACGATGATGAAGATGCTCTACGCAAAAACGCTCAGGGATGATCCGGAAACGAGCGAGATAAGCGTATTCGGATACGATCCCGTTGATAACGAGTTGGAAATTAAATATCTCTCAGGGATCGTGCCTCAAGAGGACAATCTCGATCTGGAGCTCGACGTAACACAGAATCTCATCATTTATGCTCGTTTTTACGGGATAAGCAGAAAAAAGGCGATGCCCCGGATCAAAGAGCTTCTCGATTTCATGGAGCTCTATGAAAAGCGGCACGAAAAAATACGGCATCTTTCGGGAGGAATGAAACGGAGGCTGGTGATCGCGCGTGGTCTTATTAACTCTCCGCATATGCTCATACTCGATGAACCGACTACCGGTCTCGATCCCCAGGTCCGGCATGTTATCTGGGACAAGATCAGGGAACTTCAGGAAAGAGGAGTAACGATTCTTATAACGACGCATTATATGGACGAGGCGTTTCAACTCTGCGACAGACTCATAATCATGCACAACGGAAAGAAGATACTCGAAGGGAATCCATCGGATCTCATAGAAGAGAATATCGAGAGCTACGTGCTGGAAATACTCGAGCCCCCGGAGGCGATAGACGATGAGCTCTTCGGTTCCGTGCGTATGGACCGAACCGAACGACGAACGCTTCTCTATTCGAATGATACGAAGGAGCTCGAGAAAATTGGTTCGAAAATGAATCGAAGTAGGCATTTCATCAGACAGGCGAATCTTGAGGATCTGTTCCTCCAGGAAACCGGGAGAGACCTCAATGAGTAGCACCACAGCAGCACCGGTCGCGCGTGTTCCCTCTCTCGTCTTCCGGTTGTACAGCGTCTGGTTTCGTCACTACAAGGTGTATACAAAAAACCTCATCAGCAACGGATTGCCGCCGTTTGTCGAACCGCTCTTCTTCCTTGCGGCAATAGGACTTGGTCTGGGAAGCTACGTCGGTTTGATCGACGGAGTACCGTACGTCCGGTTTCTCGCCGCGGGAATCATTGTTCCGCCGGCGATGTTTACCGCCGCATTCGAGTGCTCGTTCGGAACGTTTATCCGTCTCGAATTCGATAAGGTCTACGACGGAATGGTGTCGTCTTCGATTACCGTCGAGGATCTTCTGATCGGAGAGATAATTTTCGCCGGAACCAAAAGTTTTTTCTTTTCCGCCGCAGTACTTCTCGTAATCACCGTGTTCGGGTTGACTGGATCGGCGATGGCGCTTCTTGCCCCACTCGGAGGACTTCTGACCGGACTCGCATTCGGCGGTCTATCCATGGCCGTCACATCGATTGTATCGACGATCAACCATTTCAACTTCTATTTCACCGGTTTACTGACCCCGATGTTCTTTTTCTCCGGCATCATATTCCCTCTGGAGAATTTACCGAAAGGACTTCAATATGTAGCACAGGTTTTTCCTCTCACCCATTCCGCACGGATAATACGCTCACTCACCCTGAATCAGCTCGAACCGTCTTTGCTTCTTGACCTGGCCTATCTATTGATTTTTATCGTCGTATTCGGATATCTGGCGGTTCGGCGACTACGCAAACGGATCATTTCCTGATTCTACTGCCGGCGGCTGATCATGATGATTGACCTCGAAATGGTGCTTCTCGGTATCTCGATTATTCGGCTCCCGTTTTTGATTTTCGGCGGTGTGTTTACTCCGGAGATCTTCAGAATCGCGCTCGTTCTCTTGGCACCGCTGCTCATCGGCCTTATTGCGGGAATGCTCCTCTTTTCGCGAATCCCCTCGAAATGGATTCGTCGTTTTGTTCAGGCTTTGCTCGCCGTATCTGCGGTTCTGTTGATCGTGCAATCGGCATAGCGCCCGGGCAGGTCGGATTGAGAACGGTTCTTTTTCATGATAGTGTGCCGGCCAATGATATTCGGCTGTTTGGCAGGAAAAGGATATACCACAAAGATCGAGGGAACGTACGGATTTTTCCATCCCGGCACGGTGACACCGTGCGTTCCGC
>CAYLZA010000248.1:0-5116 GCA_964387575.1 uncultured Spirochaetales bacterium
CCGGCGTTGGCAGTTCTCATTTTGCCCAATATGGAGCATTTTGGTCTCATGCAATGCAGATCCAAACCGTGGCGAGGGTGCAAAATGAGAACTGCTGCATTGCGGTCTTTACGGCGTTGTATTTCTACTTTCATCTTCGTCTGGTTGAGTCATATAATGATCCGAATCCTGTTGAATTTCGGATCATTATACAAGAGTCAGAATGTGTATATTCTTAGGTACAATCAAGGAGAGAGTATGACAAACGTAACATGTACCTGGAAGGAAAAAATGGCATTCGAGACCGAGGTTACCGGTCACACGATCCGGATCGATGGGGACGAAAGTGTAGGGGGCGAAGATTCGGGGCCGAGACCTAAACCGCTGTTATTGTCGGCCCTCGCCGGATGCACCGGAATGGATGTGATTTATATACTGCGAAAAATGAAAATCGAGCCGAGCCACTTCAATATCCGAATCGAGGCGTCCTCGACCGAGGAACATCCGGTGGTTTACGACAAAATCCGTCTGGTGTACGAGTTCAAAAAGGACGACGGTCTCGACGAAGGTAAAGTGGAGACGGCGGTAAATCTGTCTCAGGAAAAGTACTGTGGTGTGAGCGCGATGATCCGGGAAGTGGCGGAGCTCAACTACGAAATTTCATACATATAATCGACAACCGCCTGACCACTTCTACGTGGTCAGGCGGATCGAAAAATGCCTGTGATCTTGACGAGTCTCGGGGGGAGGGGTAGCTTCAAAAAACATGGGACGGATATCTGCCGAACACGAGAAGCGGATGAAGGAAATCTCCCGCGTGCTCGCCCGCACCGACGATGCCGAGCTCATCGAGCGGTTTCTCTACAGCATTCTCACGCCGAATGAAGCGGAGAACATCGCTACCCGGTGGCAGTTGGTAAAGCTCATTGATCAGGGACTAAGCCAGCGGCGAATAGCGGACATGCTCGGTCTGAGCCTGTGCAAAATAACTCGTGGATCACGAGAGCTGAAGAAAGAAAACTCGGCTTTCGCCAAAATGATTCACACCCATTACGAGTAGCCGGTCGTTCCCGCCTTGGCTATGCGCAAAACCAGTTAACGACCTCATTTACAACACGCTCTTTTTCTACATGTGAAAGAAGATTGTGCTTGCTCTCGTCGAGTACAACCGTTCGTCGGGTCTCCGATTTGATTGAGCGTTCGATGAGCTCGCCCGCGGCGAGCGGAACTGTTGTGTCGCTCCGGGAAAGTACGATCAGAGAGTCTGCGGCGATTCTACCGAGCCTTCTCCGGGCATAGAGCTGGGTTGCAAGAACCTGTGACGACGGTCCGAGCCACCGGCGGCTCCAGTATTCTTCGGCAAGATATTGTATATCCGGATTTTCCATATCCTGCCCTTGTGCTTCATACGTAGAGGAGATACTTCCGATCAAATAGCGAAGAACGGGCGTAAGATAGATTCCTTTGTCGGTATTGACTATCGCCGGAGCGAGTAATGCAATCCGCTCAGGGGTGTAATCTGCAGCTATACAGAGTGCAAGGATACCGCCGAGCGATAGTCCGGAGACGTGTACTTCGCTGCAGATTCCGCGTAGGTCGAAGTACGCGTCGTATACGCACCTGAGCCACTCCTTCCAACGGACCTTTATGAAGTCGTGGGCATCGGTTCCATGCCCCGGTAGACGAGGCACCGAGACGGTAAATCCCCGCTCATTGAGACGCGCCGCCAGCGGATCCATTATTCCGGCGTAGCTTGCGAAACCGTGTATGAGCAGCGCCCCTTTGGGCGAATCCCCGGCTTCGTCGCGAGCCGTCGGGTGGCGCCGGCCCGGTAAGTAACGCGGCCGCGCAACGGCGACGGTGTGTCGGTCTTCAACAGCACTCATCAAACAACGAATGTATCACCGATCTGCGTGCCCGGCCTACCAGGCGCGGCCGAGCGGGGGTGGACTGAAAACCGGCCATATACTATACATATGTATAGTATATGGCCGGTTTTCCCGTGTTTGTCCGTTCGTACTACTCGTTGCTCGATGGTGTGCTCTCGCCGTACGAGCTGTGCCGCGCGGCGGTCGATCACGGATACGGTTCGGTGTGTTTGCTCGACACGAACGGCTTCTACGGTCTTCCGAGCTTTCTCGATGCGGCGAGGACGACCGGGATCAGACCCATAGTCGGAACACGATTGCAGCACCCTTATACGCCGCGAATCACGTTCGTGTGTATCGACCGTAGCGGATTCTCACGCGCAAACCGAATCATTACCGCCATAAATCTCGACAACACTCGTCGATTCGACCCTCAACGGTACGAGCGATACACGTCGGTCTACCGAACCGACCACAGCACCGGCAGCGACGAACACGGCGGGTATGATTTTATTTCGGATCTTCTCGAAAGCGGATGGGAAGGGTTGGCGATTCTCTCCGACGATGTCGAGCTTCTCCAACTGCTCGGCGGAAAGAGCAGAAACCGTCTGTTTGCGGAGCTGCGGTATCCGCGTCGATTCGAGGGTACGGTGGAGGCCGCACGCAGGATCGGCGTACCGACGGTTGCCACGACCGACGTCTCGTGCAGAGATGATGATGATAAACGGACGCTATCGATCGTTCAAAGAATCGGAGCGGGCACCGGAGCCGGCGAAGCGTCTTTCGTCGACAAAATCATCGGGGCGAAGCGGGTGTTGCGGTTTTTTGCTCGAGCTCACGAAGCAACGGCTAATGCCGCAATGCTCTCGGTTGTAGCCGATGCCGGGAGGCTGCTCCCTTCCGGATATATCATGCCGCGGATGAACCGCTGCTCGGACGAGGAGGCGTACCGGCGGCTCGTATCTCTCTGCCGGGAGGGGGCGCAAAAACGCTACGGCAGCATGCGCAGGGATGTCAAAGATCGGCTCGAATATGAGCTCGGTGTCATTCGTCGGAAGGGATTCGCCTCCTATTTCCTTATCGTTGAGGATATCGTCCGTCGCTGGACCCGGACATGCGGGAGAGGAAGTGCGGCTTCGAGCATCGTCTCCTATCTTCTCGGAATCACGCACGTCGATCCGCTCCAGCATGACCTGTTTTTCGATCGTTTTCTCAACGATTCCCGGAGTGAGCCTCCGGATATAGACCTCGATTTTCCATGGGATGAACGTCACGAAGCGTTGGCGTACGTCTTTAATAGATACCCGGGGCGGACGGCGATGGTTGCCGACCACGTGACGTTCGGTCGGCGGTCGTGCATTTCCGAACCGGCGCGGGTGCTCGGTGTCGGGAGAGAGGAAATCCGCAGGCTGGTTGATCTCAGGATAGATGGGAGAACCGACCGGTTGCCTCCCGGGCTTGCTGCAATTGCCGATCGGCTTTCTGGAATCCCCAGGCATATCGGAACGCATCCCGGCGGTGTAGTCCTCACTCCCGATACGATAGCCGAGCATGTTCATCTGCAGCTTTCGCCTCGAGGGATACCGATAACCGCCTGGGAGAAGGACGGGGTCGAGAAGGCGGGGCTGGTGAAAATCGATCTTCTCGGTAATCGTTCGCTCGGAGTGCTCCGGGACACAATATGTCTCGTAAACCGGAGGCGAGGATTGCACCTGGAGTGGTCGAAGCTCGACCCACGTAACGATCGCGCTGTAAAGGCGCTCTTCGCTCGTGGAGAGACCCTCGGGATCTTCTACACCGAATCGCCGGCTACGAGGCAGCTACTCAAAAGAACCGGGTCTGGTGATTACGAGCACCTGGTGACGGTTACGTCGATCATACGTCCTGCGGCGAGCAGTTGCATCGCCGAATACGTTCGGCGTCTTTCGGGCGGCTCCTACAGACCTCTACATCCGATCGTCGACAGGCTGCTGGATAATACATTTGGTATCATGGTGTATCAGGAGGATGTGACGCGGGTAGCGGGGGCGGTAGCAGGCTTTTCAGCAAGCGAGGGGGATCTGCTCCGCCGGGTGCTCTCGAAAAAGGATCCGTACGGCAAACTCTCCGAGCTGCATGCACGATTCCTCGCCGGCGGAAGGGCAAAGGGTATCGGGGTCGAAGCCTTAACTGAGATCTGGTCGATGATCGAATCGTTTCAGGGGTATTCGTTTTGCAAATCCCACAGTGCCTCATACGCATTGGTGGCGTTCAAGCTGGCCTGGTTTCGGGTTTACTATCCGCTCGAGTTCATGGCGGCGTTGATCGGAAACCGCGGAGGCTACTACGACCAGCAGGTGTATATAAACGCGGCGCGTCGCGCAGGAATCGAGGTTCTTCCTCCCGACGTCAACAGGAGCGATTCGAAGATACGGATAGAGGGGGAGTCGTTGCGTCTCGGACTACTCAGAATTCGCGCGCTTCCCGTTCGGTGTATCCGGCGGATAACGGCGGAGCGCGAAAAGAGGCCGTTTGACGGGTACTGCGATTTTCTCTCACGGGTGGAGCCGACTATGTCCGAAATACGACCGCTGATCCGATCGGGAGCGCTCGATTCGGTTTCCCAGGGGATCTGCCGCCCGGCGATGTTCTGGTTGTTCGCCCGCGCCCCCGACTCGAACGAGCTCTTCCCTGAATCGCTCGTCCCCGCGCAGATACAACCATATCAACGCCGGACGAGATTTGCCGACGAAGTGCGTATGCTCGGACTCCATCTTTCGGTTCACCCGCTGGACAGGTACCGAGATGCGGTGCGGGAGATTATAAAAAAACGATTCGCGGGGCTTCCCGTCGCCGATTCCGCATCATTTATTCGTCGTCCGAACTCGCGTGTGTGTGCCGCCGGATATCTGGTCGCGTTGAAGGAAGCTCCGACGGCACGAGGCACATTGATGAGTTTCGCCTGTTTTGAGGACCAGAAGGGTCTGCTCGACGCAGTGTTCTCGCCGAAAATATACGGGCCGCTGAAATCAGCGTTGTTTTCGGGGAGCGTCTTCGTCGTGTCGGGATGGGTTAGAGTCAAAGGGGACGCGGCACAGCTTGTCGCCACCGATGTCGTGAAGATCGGTTGAGAAAATCACAAGCATCTTTACGAAGAATGCGGGAATTGGTATACTTTGTGCAAACCGACTTATAATCCGGAGAAGTGCATGATATTACCGCTCAAGCAACTGATCAGTAATACAGATAATGTATACGTGCTGACCTGCGCGGCCGTACGACGGGCTGCT
>CAYLZA010000249.1:0-5111 GCA_964387575.1 uncultured Spirochaetales bacterium
AACATTCGACAAGTACCAAGGTATCGATATAACTCCCCATCCTCACATTAATCTGTCGACGGTCACGTATCTTTTCGAGGGGGAGATCGTCCATCGTGATACGATTGAAAGCGTTCAGACGATTCGTCCCGGTGCGATAAATCTGATGTACGCAGGCCGTGGCATAGCGCATTCCGAGCGTACCGGTGAAAAGCTTCGCGCTCAGGGACACTCGGTTCACGGTCTTCAACTATGGACCGGATTACCGGAAACCTATGAAGAAATGGCGCCCGCGTTTTTTCACTATCCTTCCGAGGATATTCCGACGAAATGGGACGGCGACGTGAGTATACGCGTTATGATCGGAAACGCATTCGGTTTATCTTCGCCGGTAGAGACGCTTTCGCGCACGCTCTATGCCGAAGCGATTGTACCGACGGGTCAGGAAATTGAGATAGGATGCGAAGAGGAGGAACGGGCGATCTATACGGTTTCCGGAAATGTTCGAGTGGGAGATACTGCGCTTGCCGAGCACCGGCTGGCGGTGTTGGAGCAGGGGAAGCCTGCGACTATAGAGACGGACGGCGAGAGCAGAATAGCGATTATCGGCGGCGCACCGCTCGGGAAACGATACATGTGGTGGAACTTTGTTTCGTCCCGTCGAGATCGTATCGAACAAGCTAAAGATGATTGGAACAACCGCCGCTTCGGCAGGATTCCCGGCGAACGGGGATACCAAAAGTTGCCTGACAAGGATTCATTTTTCGAGTAAAAAGAACACATGACCGACAAAGAACGTTTTCATGCGATTATGAACTTCGAGCGCCCGGATCGGATGCTCGCCTGGGAGCAGGGCTTCTGGGGAGGAACGATTGAGCGATGGTACAGCGAGGGACTCCCAAAGGATCAGGGCGTCTCGGGCAATCCCGCGTACGGAGATACAGTGCGTGGCCCGGCTACTCCGATTGCACCGGGAGACAAGGCGTGCTACGACGTGTATGAGCACTCGGGTCTGGATAAACCAACGTGGAAGGTGCCGGTAGAGCTTTATTTGTGTCCTCAGTTTCGTGAAGAAACGCTCGAAGACGCGGGAGACCAGCTCACGGTCAGAGACGAATACGGCATCGTAAAGCAAACCCCGCGGAAAAAAGACAGCATTCCCCATTTTATCTCGTGGCCGGTCGCTTCGTTGGAGGATTTCGAGCAGCTGGTGGTGGAGCGATTGAATCCGGATACGCCCGAACGATTTCCACAGGATTGGAAACAGCAGGTTGAGCGGCTGAACAACTACGACGGGGTGGTGGCTCTCGGCGGTTACCCGTGTGGTTTCTTTGGTGCGCCACGCTACTTAATGGGTGAGATCGCACTTCTCATCGGCTATCTGGAAAATCCCGAGCTTATACGCCGGATCGTCGATCATCTCGCCGATCTGTGGGCCACGTTGTACGACCGCGTATTGTCGCAGGTCAATGTCGATTGCATTCATCTCTGGGAGGATATGTCGTACAAAAACGGCCCGCTTATCAGCCCGAAAATTTTTTATGAGTTCCAGGTTCCGGCGTACCGGAAGATTACCGACGTTGCCCGGAGTCACGGTGTCGATACGATACTGCTCGATACCGACGGAGATTGCTCTCTTCTCATCCCGGGCTTCCTCGAGAGCGGAATCTCGGGGCTTTATCCGTTTGAAGTACAGGCGGGGATGGACGTAAAGAAGATACGCAAAGCGTTTCCCTCGCTTCAGATTCTCGGTGGTATCAATAAACGGCAAATAGCGAAAGAAGCTGCGGAGATCGACGAAGAGCTGGAAGCGAGACTTCGCGGTATGATCGCGACCGGCGGTTATATTCCCATGTTCGATCACCAAGTGCCGCCGGATGTCTCGTGGGAAAACTATCGCTACTATCGAAAACGGGTGGCCGAGCTCTCAGCCGAAGAGTACCGGTCTTCGTCAGGCACGGCCGGATGAAATACGACATTTTGCGGAATCAACAAACCGCGCCCAAAGGACGCGGCTTCAGCTTTAGTAAAAATCGTCATTACAGGAGCCTCAGCTACCGACGTAAATCAATCAGCGACGAAGCGTGCCAAGGTACTCAACTCTGACAACCAGATTTTGCATTACTCGCTCGTGCCCGCGTGCGCTTCTGCAGCCTGCGAAAAGCGTAAAACCGGGGTCCGCCCGACGACAACTACCAGTATCGCGCTGAGCAATACGGGAACGGCCGCCATTCTGAAGGTTATCGTAAGACCGATTCGATCTGCGATCATTCCGAGAAAAAGAGGACCGAGCGAATTGGCAACCGTCATGATTCCCATAAGCATGCCGAATGCGCTGCCTTTCCGACCATTCCCACTGAATGTAGACAGAATCATATTCTGCAACGGTATTGCTCCCGAGATCGTACCGCCGAGGATAATGAGAGCGACGGGAAGCATCCACGGCTGAGTCACGTACGTTGCCGACAAAAGAAATACACCTGCGAGAATCGAAGTGGTAACCAACGATCGAATGGGTCCGAAACGATCCGCGAGATGCCCGACGAAGAAACTCGCGCCGATCGCACCGACGAAAACAAAAGCGGACATAAAACTGCTGAAACTCACGCCGAATCCCGTCGTTTCCGCGAGATATGTGGGCATAAAGTTTATGACCGCCGTGGCCGTGAGTGTTCTGAGCACTACGCTGCAGAAGAAGAGTATCAATATTCCCAATACAGTATTTCGTATTCCGGCTCCCGACGATCGACGTCCGTTGATTTGTTTGTTTCGATCGTCATCTGCGGGCTCAGTGACGCTTGCGGCGGCTCGTTTTTCATCGCCATGCGTTCCGGAACACCCGGCTACATCCTGGTATTCCAGAATCCGTTTATTAATATAAAGCAGCGCTCCCATTACAAATCCGGGGACGCACGCAATGAAGACCACTCCTTTCCATCCGATATAGTCGATAAGCAGTCCATGGACAAATAGTAGAACGAGCACACCCAGCGCACCGAAACGTTCGAATGTAGCAAACATTTTTCCGGTTCGAGTCGTCGTAGCTTCGGAGATTACCGCGTACATCACCGGGTGGTAGCTTGCAACACCTGCGGCCGCGAGAAGAAGAAAGACCATAAACAACGTAAATCCCGGTAGAAATCCCGAGGCGAGCAGAAATCCGGAAGCAAAGAAAAACCCGCCGGAAAGCAGCACGACGCGCGGCAGATGATCGGCGAGCTTTCCTACAAAAAACGAAACGACTGCCAGTACACAGAGAAACGATGTTAGGAATCCACCGGCTTCCGTATACGAGAATCCGTAGTCCCTGAGTACGATTGGAAGCACGACCGGGAGCACGAACCAGTACATGTCATTCGCGGAGTGCCCTGCGCGGCTGAGGATAGTCAGCTTCCTTTTATCCGAAGCAGCTACTGTTCGATCCATTGAAGCCCAATACTACACGAGTCATTGTGCTATCTTCAAGCGGAGAGTCAGAGCCGTGGGACATCGATATCTCCGTATTGAAGTACAGTGATTCTCTTAGACCACTGCGCCGCGCCGGCCCGAGTTGCGTACGGCAAACTACCCGTCGGCGCCGCTTTAGAAGCCGGATCCGACGAAAGAGAAACGATCCAGGCGACGGATACGGCCTTAATCGTTTCAATTATCCTGTCAGCCGCCGACTTCGGAGCTACTGCTCCACACACCGACTCACATTCCTTTCCATAAGGGTTTTCAAAATGACAATGGGTTGCGTTGATAACGCGTATTGCGGTTACGCGATCGGAGTCCGGGATCGAAGATAGAAAGTTGTTCTTCGCATTGCACGATGACGGTTCGCCAAACAGGAGCAACGTCGACGGAAGCGTTTCGGCGTTTACCGCCCCGGCCAATCCTCCGGAATCGACGCTGTCGAGCCCGAGACACGCTACGGCCCGCTCGTCTCTCGAAGCGGCAATATAGGCTGATAAACCTCCCGCCGAAAAACCGGCATATACGACGGGACCTTCGTGAATCTGCGCGGCGACTGCTATCAAATCCTGTGCATTGCGATCATGATGGCCGTTGATTATCGTGGAGTTACAAAAACTGACGACGGTCGCGTCGATACCATGAGACGAAAATAACTCCGCCCACCCGCGCATCGAACGCAAATCGCGCATGAACCCGTGCCCTATAAAAACATGCACCGACGATTCTACTGTTTTATTTTTTCCGACGGAGGCGTATGTCTCGTATTCGGTCCGACAACCGAACTCGCCCTTAATTACCCCGTTCCGGACATTCGATGTATACGCACCTGCAGACGCAAATCGGGCGATCTCTCCGGTGAGTGGGCGCGGGATCTCCCCATCGTCGATCGAAACAGTTGAAGCGCACGAGAAAAAAAGAAGTGTACAAATCATCCCGACAAAGACCTTCTCGAACATCACCGTCGGAAATTCCCAATTCACCCGAGTTTTCATCGTCCTGTTTACCCTCCGCAGCTTCAGGTAAGGTAAACAACCGGCTGCGAACCTCCTCGAGTTCCGCCGTCGGCGGCGGTTTACTTGTGGAGTAAAGGCCGTTTCGGGGTGAGGATATATCGAAGCGTCGGGTCCGTAGAGCTATGAAATGCTTTCCAGAACCTCAGCAGCGGCTTTCGCTTTTTCAGATTCGGGATCGCGCCGGACCAGCCTTTGCAGATGGACCAGAGCTTCTTCATCTCCCGACCGCGCTTTTTCGAGCGCTTCGGAAAAACCTTTCTCCTTGTATCCATCATACCACGGACTGCCTTGAAAGGAATATCACGCCAATAGTATTTGAGATCGTCCGACTCCCACTCACGATTTACTTCTTCCCATTCGAGAGGCAGCTGATCGTAGAGATGCGGCTTGAGCATATGCTCGGCGATGCGACCTCCGATAGGGTGATAACGATTATCAAGCGAGATGCGAAGCCGGTCTTCGGTCACATTTGGAAGCGCTTTGTGCGTCGTCAAAGCCGGAAAAAACAACGTATCTCCGACTTCGTAGTCGGTCGTATGCCAGGTTCCTCTCATCTCTTCGAATCGCTTGGCTTCCTGTTCCACATTCACACGGAGCCCTCCCGCGCCGAATCAACAACCGCCTGACCACACTGGTGTGGTCAGGCGGTTTGTGGGTAGCGCC
>CAYLZA010000250.1:0-5104 GCA_964387575.1 uncultured Spirochaetales bacterium
CGCCGGAAGCCCGAGAAGAAGAATCGGAGTTGATAGTCCGTTTTCGCGAAGCTCCACCGCTTCCTCACAGGTCGCCACACCGAGCCACGAAGCGCCCGCGGCAACTGCGGCTTTGGCAACGTGAACTGCCCCATGCCCGTAGCCGTCCGCCTTGACGCACACGCAGATCGCAGGCCCGTCTCCTATATGACCGCGTATGGCACATACATTTTTGTAGAGATTGGACAGATATACGCGGGCGCGCGTCATTCGCATGATCGGATGCTATTCAATATCCCGGTTCCACTCAATAGCCGCCGATAAACAGTGGTTGAATCCGGAAAAAAGTGTGATATTATAAGGAGTTAAGGGATGGCTCGTACCACGCACTGTACCGTAATACTCCTCATTTCAGTTCTGGTCTTCGTCGTATCCTGCGGCGAAACGGGAGTAATGTTCCCGTCTTCGGCGGAGGATACCGAGATCGAAATTCTCGCAATTCGGAACGGCGAAATTCTCGCCCCGGCGGATTCGGTATCGGTCGATGTGATCAATGAAACCGAAGAGACCATCCTCGATCGTATGACGATCGAGCTGAACGATCGTGATGGTGAGTCGATATTCGTGCAGGAGCTCGGATCGGAAGAAATCGGTGAGCTCCCGCTTCCGATGATGCTTCCCGAAGACTTGGCAACCGGCCGTTACGAAATGATAATCACTCTGTACGAAGGCGAGGAGATACGCGCACAACATGAAGCGTCGTTCTACGTCACCGCCGAATCCTACGCCGTAACGGGAATTACTCCGTATCCACAGGTTTTCTATCCGGGAGGTGAGGGGCTGCTCATTGCCGATCTCGATATCCCCGAAAATGCGGAACCGTTTCTGCGGTGGCGTTCCTCGGGCGAGGTCGTGGCCGAAGGTGTTCTTTCGGAAGGTACAAACGAAATCGTAATCGACATACCCGACCGGGAAGGGGTTTTTTCGGTGCAGCTCGAGCTCTTTCCAGTCGGAGATGAACTCCCGCCGTACGAGATCCTTTCTTCGATTGCGCTCGAGGCGCAATTCTTTGTTTCCTCGGATCAGAGCCCCGATCTGCACGAGCTCGGGGAAGAAGACGAGTATGTCTCTCTTTTTCACTTCAGAGGTGAGACCCGGGATTGGGGTCGTGAGGCCCCCGATGACGCGCCGAACGCCGGCCGTGTCGGAGATCCGGAGCTCGAGCTGGGAAGTCAGACATTGGGATACGAAATCGAGCCGGGCGAGGGATTCGTGATTCGTCGATCGATTCTCCCGATCGGTGAGGAGGGGCTCAAATCCTTTTCACTGTCCGTCCGGTTTGTGTACAGAAGACACGGTACGCTTTTTACCGTTGCCGACGATTACGGCACCGAGCTGGTGACGCTGAGAATCACGGAAGAGAACATACCGAAGCTGGTTATCGGCGAATCGGAAGCGATGACGGCGGGAGTTTCCGTCGAGCCGGATGTTTCCGATGAGCTCACGGTTTCGGTTATACGCGAAGAAGAAAGCCTTCGCTTACTGTGGTTTATTTCGGGATTACTCGTTGCCGAGAATCGGGTGGATTTCGTGCCGATCGAATGGCCGGAGACAATGACGACTCATATCGGTGGCTCCGGGGGATTCGCAGGGCTGATCGATGAATTCGGTGTGTATTCCTCCGCAGCGGCGGATGGGGAGGAAGTGGACACGGGTGTTTACGCGCGTGCTATGCGGCTCGAATATGGGAGTGACCTTCTCTATGCCGAGGGGTTTGACGGAACGAGCGTTCCGCCGGAGATTGCCGTAGTTGATCCTGATTCGGAAACCGAGCCGAACGTGTCGGTCGACTCCGCATATGTGGAACGGGGTGCGCTGGTTGTGCAACCAGGGATGAAAGCGACGCTTCCGCTTATACCGATCGGATTTGATACGGTACGGATCGATCTGGGAATGCTGAAAAGCCTCGATGGAGTTTCTGCTATCTTTGCCGTCACCGGCGCCGTCTCGGAGGTCGAGCTCGTAAGCTATCAAACTTCAGTCGGCTATGTCAAAGGAGATACGCTTCTCGCTCCTCCGGTTGAAGATCAATCTCTCAGAATCGATCTCCGGCGTCAAAACGGTTCGTTCGGTCTGATATCGACCGATCAGATATTCGAGCTCGGATCGGTCGAAGACGAAGATGCGAGCCTCAAGGTGACGATCGAAAACGAAGGCGACTCGGATGCTTTACTCGTAGACAAAATGTTGATAGTAAAAAACAGGGTTTCGACCAACGACAGACGATAGCGCACGACGCTTCGCAATACCGGCTACGATAAGGAGAAATAACTCATGAATCGCATCATGCTGATGGTCATCGTTACGCTTTTGCTCGCGGTTTTCGTGACAATACTCGGAGGACAGGAAGTTACCGAGAAGCGGGATATCGCCGTATTCGGACTCGAGTATGCGGGGTATAAGATACCGTCGACGGCGCTGTCGCTCGTGGACGGACAAATACGCGACGTTTTCATCAATCTCGGGAGGTTCAATGTGATCGGGATGAGCTACACGATCGATACGGGCAGTGTCGATCAGTTCATCCGGAAAATCAAAGAGGTTAAGCAGCAAAATACCGAAATCCCTGAGACCGTCCGTCTCGGACAGGAGGCGTTTACCGAAGCAGACTTTAATCGCCTCGTTGGAGCGTTTATTGTCGTTATCCCTTCGGTATCGTTTTACGAAACCGAGCGTACCGATTCTGGTAATTACCGAACCGAGATAGAAACGACGTTTACGTTTGTGAATGTCGAGAAAGCCGAAACGATGAGTTTTTTCGATATATCGACCTCCGCGGTCGATGAATCGCTTCAGGATTCGGTACGGGAAGCCGCCGAGGATATCGCACCACAACTCACCTTTGAGCTCCGGAGCATCCCCGAGTTCACGCTCAAGACCGGGATAATCGATATCGACGGTCCGAATGTGCTGCTCGAATTCGGCCGGAATATGGGGGTCCAGCGTGGTGATGAATACCTGATTATCGAGCCGCGGATTCTCGAGAGCGGACATAGCGTGGAAGACGAGATCGGGCTCCTCCTTGTAAAGGAGGTGGAACAGGAGATTTCGTACGCCAGGATCGTGTATTCAGACCGAAAGCCGCGTGTCGGGGACCAGCTGCAGGAGCTTCCGCGTGTCGGTTTCGATACATCGGGATATCTTCATCTGATCTACGGTGACGGAAGCACACCGATCTCGGGATCACCCGCGTTGATGGGCACGATAGGTGCCCGGCAGAGCACGTCCCGGGGATTTTACAACTTTCGCCCGTTTGCGGGCATTGAGGTCCCGTTTTCGTTGAACGATGCGGTGGATCTGACCGGTTTTACCGCGAACGCGTATATCGGCGGTGAGATCAACTGGTATCTGAGGCGTCTTCAACTCGTGCCGGCGGTGGCGGTCGGTGTTGGTGGCAATCTCCCTGAATCCGACGAAGAGGATTTCTCGATATCTCACGTCGGTGGGTTTGTCGAGCTTACGATCAGTTTTCTCATCGGTAGAGACTTAAAGGTTTTCGGCGACGCCGGGTACAGCGCCTGGTTCGGTACGGGAGACGCAGTCAATGAGACCTACGCCGGTATTATGGCCGGAGCAGGGGTGACGTACAAATATTAACCGATAACGGAGAACAGAGAATGAAACTACTAGGCGTTGGATCGATAGCGCTCGCAATCGCACTCATTATGACCGGCTGTCTTTCGACGGGAAGCAGCGGTCCGTCGGATCGGCCACTCTACTACGGCTATGGAACCGGATCTACCGCAACAGGAGCGATCGACGCGGCGAAGCGTGATGTCCTGCGGCAGGTCGTCCCGGATTTGATCGGAACGCCGAGCATGAGCGCAAACAAAAACACGGTGGAGTCTGAGATCTATTCGACGAAGAGCTTGAATGCCTACTTTTTCCTCGATTCGATGGAGGTGCTCGAGCAGGGCAGGAGAGAATCGACCTATTTTTATCGACTCGCTATTCGGGTTGATCTGCAGTCGCTCGCACGCTCGCTTCGTGCAGCCGGTGTCTACGGTGGAAAGGTCACTCCACAGTCGGGGGAAGAGCTTGCGCTTCCCGATCAGTCATCCGCGTCCGGGGGCGCGGGAGTAGCCTCGGGTGGTACTCAGTCGAGTAAAG
Organism: uncultured Spirochaetales bacterium; assembly: GCA_964387575.1. GTDB lineage: Bacteria > Spirochaetota > Spirochaetia > ARS1246 > ARS1246 > CAYLZA01. Next base: position 4,150 of record CAYLZA010000250.1, read on the forward strand.
CACCCGCAGATAGCTCGGACGGGGAGGCGCAGAAGAGCACCGGCGGGTCCGCCGCTTCGACAGGAGCTGATGCCTCCGACCGCGCGGAAGAAATGTCCGAGCTGAGCCCGGAGCAAAAAGAGCTCGTCGAGGAGTATGTCGATTCGCTGACGTTCATGGTCTATTTTTCCGAGGAAGGAAATGAAGATCCCTTTCTCCGGAAAACTGCGGTCGGTATGGCGAACGGGTATCTCACCGAACACTCTCTTCAAGCGATAGATCTCGAGACGGTCGAGAGCATCAAAAAAGACCAGGAGCTCGTGTATGAAGAACAAACCGGGAGGAGCGTTAGTCTAATCCAGTGGATCGCGCAGAAACTGAATGCAGACGTATACGTGGAAATCGACTCGCGGACAACGGGAAAAACCGGCGATAATCGTTACTACGGACAGGCGAACATCACGATGAAGTTCTTCGAATCGTCGACCGGAAGGCTGCTTTCCTCGGTAAACTACAAGAGCCCCGAGACCTTCAGCACCTCTTCAGAGCTCGATGCGATAAACAATGCGCTTCAGTCGTCGATCTATCAGGTCATGCCACGTGCCCTCGATCAGGTCCGGGGGTATATGCGTGATTTTGCGGCGAACGGAATCCCGCATGTTCTCATACTGCAGAACACCCAGGACACCCGGCTCATGCGCAGCTTTGTACAGGATCTCGAGCGGAAAGTCGAATCGGTTGAAACCGAGAGCATGTCGAAAGAGGAGAGTCGTTATCGCGTACGACTGATCGGTGAGGCTGAAGATCTTCTCGATATAGTATTCGACGTGGCCGATGGAATCCCCGGGCTTGCCGGAATCGATCTGGTGATGCTCCGCGGACGAACGCTTACATTCGACACCGGTCTGTAACAACGGAGGAAGCAATGCAACAGGGAAAAATGAGCTCTCTATCGACTGCTGCGATTTTTGTGGTT
>CAYLZA010000251.1:0-5104 GCA_964387575.1 uncultured Spirochaetales bacterium
CGGACCATATGGGAAGCAATCCGAACAAAACTCAAAGATGCATATGGAGAAACAAATATGCCAATGACTCTCCATGCATTGTCTATGTATTCAAATATAAGGGTATCACAGTAAATAGAACCGGTTTTACAACCGAATCACCGGAAGGTTTAGGGAGAAGATATGGATAGAATCGCATTTACAGTAACTAGACAACCGGAACGAATTTCCCGATTGAAAAACGAGCTTATTTCTTTCACCTGATAATACACATAGTCCAGCTTGTCCATGTTGATGGTTGTGTTATTCATCATTATCGATTCAAAGCGCCCGGAAACTAGAACATATGCTTTTACAATCTTAGTATTACCGACAATTTTAATCGTATTGGACTTATCGGCAACGGAAAACACAACCTTTTGACCATCAAGCGCTGGATAGAAGTATTCGTAATCATTGGAAGCCGGAATTTCCATATGCGCGGCGAAGTTGGAATACATGTTATAAAGATGATTTCTCCGGTTCAAGTCACCAAATCGATCGGTACCCCTGCGGTCATGGTCATAAAAATAGGGTGACGAAAAAATCAAACAGGGATTGAGATTTGCCGTTAAAAACGCGGTGAACACTCCTTGTTTCGTTACATAAATATGTATCGTGATATCCTCATCTTCGGCGTTTTTCGAACCGTTTGGTCATGTCGATTTGTCGTTCTCGATCCGATTGACCGAGACAAAAAAACGCAATTCCTGTACGCTTGAGAAGTAGACGAACTATGAGTAATCCCCTATTGCGAGTATCGATTGATTCACGCTCGAGATCGGATATATGAATCCCGAAATTTGTTACCAAATACTCGGTGTTTCGCCGGGTGATTCAAAGGCCGATATTAAAAACGCCTATCACGCGGCGGCAAAACGTAACCATCCCGATCTGTATCGGGAGGCTGAACGCCCGACGCAGCAGCTTAAAATGATGAAAATCAACGAGGCGTATCTCACCCTGCTTTCGCTCGATATCGATGATGCACGGGCACGAAACGACGCACCGATACATCCCTCCTCCGCCACAGCGTCGCGAATACATCCAACCGCACCCGACCTCGAATCGCCGTCGCCGGATGAGCGCATCGTAGCACAACCGAAGGATCCCGCGTATGTCTATTACAAACGGGGATTCGTCGAATACACCGCAGGGCGCAAGACTTTTTTTGACCGTTACGAGATAGACGGATATCGAATCCGATACGTCGGGGATAACCGATTACTCTTGTCACTCGCGTTGAGCTGTATTCGTCGTTTCCAAAAAGCGTACGGATATTTCAATCGCGTCGTCGAGGAGTATCCCGACAGCGTATGGAGAAAGGACGCGCAGGTTCGTATGTACTATATCGAACGGTATAACGACATATACCGCCGAATCTGCAGAAGTATTTCCTCACAGCTCCAGGGTGCCGGCGATCGGACGTAGCATTTATCTGCGCTTCCGGTGCATCCAATTTCGGGCAAAATCGACCAACGGACGTTGCCTGATTAACCGCGCCTCCGCGTATCCCGTCATGCCGATTCGTATTTCACGCGCCCAGGAGTCTTCGAAGTCGCGACCGATCTCGGCGAAATCCTCCATCGAATACTCCCAGTCCCTGAATCTTTTCCACCGTCTGTGCCCATCGATCGTAACCGGTGCGCTGTTTTCGATTTCCTTTTTTTTTGCATACGTGGCGGTTGCCTCCGCAAGGTGCAGAGAGGTGTTGCCCTCGTAACCCACGCCGAGCAGCAGGATCCATCCGTCGCGCTCATAGACTCTTCCCAGCGGTGACGATTCGCCGAGTGAAAAATCGAGGGTGTGCCCGGTGGTAACATCGAGCGAGCCTTCCCCCCAGGCGGCAAACGAGAGTTGCGGATGATTGCTCCTGACGACATCTTCGAAGGTTCTGAATAATTCCGGGATCACTCCAACGCCGCGTGTAGGCGTTTTTTCGGGATCGTAGGAGGGCATCGATCGGCGAATCGGCTCCCACCAGGATTCCGGGACCGCTGGATGTTCCCATCCTGCAGGATCGGAGAGATGTCCCGAATGGGTCGGCATGACGAGGGTTCCATACGGCCGGATCGTACGCTCGAGCGCCTCGATGACGGCTTCCGCCCCACCGCACACCCAACCGAGCGCGCTCAGCGATGAATGGACGATAATCGTCATACCCGGTTCGATCCCGAGATCGGTCAGATCCTTTCGCAGCGTCTCAATAGTAACCGGGCCTTCCCGCGATAAAGAGATAGCTTCCTGTTCGCTCATCGCACGACTTCATATACCTCGCCAGCATCACGGTCTTCGGAAAGATCGAGCAGCACCGCACGGCCACCGTACCCATGCTCGTTGCATTTCGCCCGAACGACCACCTGCGTGGTGGTTTCGGAGATTTCGATACCGCTCTGCGATCGCGTAAACGGTTGTTCGTTGACGTGCGGATGCGCGAGAACACGTTCTCCCAGGACTACACCCGATTCCGGATCAACGACCTCCCAGAGATCTGCATAATGATCCCATCCGGTGTCGTCGTGCCGCAGGGTGACCTCGAATCTCCATTCTGCTTCTCCGGTTCGCTCGGCACGAACAAAACGCACCTGCGTGTATCGAAGATCCTCGTTATACTCCTCGACGTTGGCCGCCGGATCCACAGGCGGTTCGAAGCCCTTGTCGTTCCCGTCCGAATAACATGAGGTAACGGCTACCAATGCAATCAAACAGCATGCAAGCGCACGCATGTCGACAGCCCGTATCACACTCAAAGCTCTTTTTACGAGTTGATTCATAATAGTTGCAATATAGTTGAAGTTAACAAGTCAAATCAAATCGTCAACGTGAACCGAAAACCGCCTCGACCGCCTCACGAATACTCTCCACCGTCTCCCAATCGACGGATTCTTCGTCACCGGCAATTGGTCCCACCAGCCGCGAAATCGAGACATCCAGTGCGGCTTTGCGCCGAAGCCGCATGTGGCGAATCGGGCGAACCTCACCGGCAAGGGTAAGCTCTCCTGCAGCAGAAAGCCCATCGGGGACCGATACGGATGTACGGGCCGAATAGAGCGCGAGCGCGGTCGGAAGCTCGATGCCGACTTCGTTAATCCGCATCCCCCCAGCCACATTCACGTATATATCCTGATCGGAGAATCTGAGTCCGATGTGCTTCTCGAGAATCGCCGCGATTCGTGAAATCCGCCCGATATCGATTCGATCCGAAAAAATCCTCGAAATCGATCCTTTTGCCGGAACAGTCAACGCCTGAATTTCCACCATCAGGATCCGCGATCCCTCGTAAACCGGGGCCGGAACGATCCCGGCGGGCATTTCTCCGCTTCGATACGTAAAAAACAGACGCGAGGGATCATCTACTTCGACAAGACCGTCCTTTGTCATCATGAGAATACCGATTTCGTCCACGGGACCGAACCGGTTTTTCACGGCCCGGAGGATTCGCAAATCGGTTTCGGATTGATCGAAATAGAGCACCGTGTCGACCATATGCTCGATAACCTTGGGTCCCGCAATCGTTCCCTCCTTCGTCACATGTGCCACCAGAAACAGCGAGGCCGAGAGCTCCCTGGCCGTTTCCATCAGCCGATAAACTCCATATTTTATCTGGTTGACCGTTCCCGGAACCGATCCCGCCTCTTCGCTCAGCATCGTTTGTATCGAATCGATCATGATCAGCGTCGGCCGGACGGTCTGAATGCTCGCCACCACCGCTTCGATGTCGGACTCACAGAGTATTTCTATCCGCCTGCTTACCGCCGAAAGCCGATCGGCCCTCGCCCGGATATGTCGGGCCGATTCTTCACCGGAGACATAGAGGATGCGGCCGTGCGTACCCGCGCGCGCAGCAATCTGCAGCATCAACGTAGACTTCCCTATTCCAGGTTCGCCGCCCACCAGTACCGTTCCGCCGGCGGTAATTCCGCCGCCGAGGACTCTATCGATTTCATCGCTTCCGCCGGAGAATCGCAACCCCGATTCATCATCAATCGCGTCGAGCGGAACGCTTTTGGTGTTCTTTTTCACTTTTGTTTCCGGTTGTTTTTCTCGAAACGTGTTCCACTCGCCGCATTCCGGACAACGACCGGTCCATTTCGGCTCGCGCCGACCGCAGTTCGAGCACAGATAGACAGCCTTCTCTTTTGCCATAGCGCCTCACTATTCGCTTATAGCTCCCACTCTGCGTATACACGTTTGATCGCGATCGTGATTTTACGCGCCGGATCCGCTTGTCGATTGCATTATCCGAAGGTCAGCGTGAGCTCCCCTTCGGGTGGAGGTTCGTTTACATCGAGTCTGATGCGAAAAATCTCATCGCCCCAGCTGCGTGTGAGCTTCGGATCCTCGAGAATCAGCCGCTCCACCGTTGCATCGACCTCATACCCGGAAATCGTCATCCGGCAATCATGCTGCTCGAACGCAATCTGCCCGGAAGCTTTGATCATCGGTTTACATGCGGTGAGAAGATTGCATACCACCGACTCGGCCGTTTCGAGCCGCCAGGCGTCTCTGAGCGCGAATCGTTTTCCGCCGTTTTCGAGGGCGACTTCCCGGCGCAACGATACGATCCCCACATCGCCCGGATACGCAGCCGTAAGATCCATCGAAATCGATACTCCCGAACGATCGCCCTGAAATGCAAAATCCCTTGCCCGGAACTCGGCTCCTGCGATCTGCGCCGCGCCGTTGATGTCGGGAAGATTGTGATACGAGGACTGCATCGTCCAAATATCGTAGCGGTCGGGACCAAAGGTCTTCGCAGTGTACTCACCAACGCCGGCATCGATCAGAAGCGGTTTCCCCATATAAAAAAGAATTACGCTTCCCACGTCGTTATGATTGTGGCTCTCGTCGTTATGCCCGCCCTTGACCGCAAACTCGAATCCGCTGAGACCGGTTACGGTTACTACCTCGATATCCTCCAGATGCGTAATTCGTTCTCCGTCGTTACTCCTGATATCGAATCCTGTCTCTTCCTCGTACATCTGCGCCGCAGCAATCATACGATGCATCGAGCTCATCCCGATTTTTTCTATACTCGAAGGACCTTAACGCTCGAGCCGTTCTAGCCCGAGACGCTGCGCATCCG
>CAYLZA010000252.1:0-5080 GCA_964387575.1 uncultured Spirochaetales bacterium
CTTAGCCGGAAAAGCATCGATCTTTCCGGTGTTACACATCTGCGGGAAATCGGCTTTATCGATTGTGGTTTGCGTACGCCGCCGCGTCTGGAGAATGCACCGGAGAGTCTCGAAAAATTCGACATATCGTACAACGAATTGAATATAGATTCCGGAGATGCATCGGCGCTATCGACATACGCGACCGTCGGGAGGGTAATCGTAACCGGGAACAACGTTTCCCGAAACGTATTCGATCGTTTCCCGAACTTCGTGGAGCCGGGAGGCGGGGTCCGATGAGCTCGTTTATCGGGCTCATCCTGGTGGCGTTGTCCGCTGTAACCGCAAAGGAACCGCTGCAATTCGAGTATATCGCCGAACAACAGCATGACAGCTCATGTGGATATGCGGTGATATCGAGTGTGCTTTCTTTCTACACCGAATCAGGGGCGGTACCGGAAGCGGAGCTCATTTCCGAATATCCCCCTGGAGAGAAGCATCTCGCGATAAGCTTTGCCCGAATGAATCGCATTTTGTCGGACTATGGAATAGAGTCTCGCGGATTTGCGATGACATCCGGGCAACTTTCAGATGCAATACGAACATTTGCACCATGCATTGTCCATTTCGATTCACCGACTGATCATTTCGCGCTCGTGATTGGAAAAAGCGGACGAAACTACATAGTAGCCGATCCGGCCGAGGGCACGAGGATATACGGTCCGCATCGTTTTCTACTCAGCTGGTCGGGGAAAGTTTTGGTACCGAATGTGCGTGTGACGGATCGTTCGCAGGAAGTAATAGACCGGTGCGAAAGGCGGTTGCGGTTACTCGAAGGGGCGTTCAGATGACCGTGACAGCGGTACGTCGTCTTGTTCCGGCCATATTGCTTCTCGTTTTTATCGGCAAAACGCCGTGTGTCGCAGATCAACAGCGAATCGGAACGAATTCCGGCATACCGATAACGATCGAAACAACCCTATCGCAGGATGCGCGGATCATGGAAAACAGCTCGGCCAGGTTGCATGTTTCGACCCCGATCGGTATCGGTGTCTCGCTTCGATTCTTCGAGCGGATACAGCTCGAAGCTTCGCTTCCGCTGTACTCCCGGCTGATCATTCGAAGTGACGCCGGTGTCCGATACGTGCTTGCCTGCGGAAGTCCGGATTTTTCCGTGGGAGTGGAGTTCCCATTGTTCTTCGACGCCCGCGCGAGTATCAAGGGAGGATACGCCGCCCCCGTCGGCGACTTGCTTAATTCGTCGATTCCGGATTCGGTTCGCTGGTGGCGTGTCGATTCGCATCTGATCTACATGAGCGCTGCGATAGCTTTTCTCAGGGATCCGGTCGTTGTGGCGATCGGCATACGCGCAGACGGGGATCTCGCCGCCGATACACTGCTCTCCCGAAGCGTACCCGTAACATCGACCGGATACATCGGAATAGCCGAGGTGCTGAACGGAATTGTCTCATGGGGTGCGGTTTTGCGTGCTTCGCTCGCGATCCCAGGTGATCATTCGCTTCACGGCAGTTCGCCGCTGCCGAGATGTACGAGTGAAGTTACCGTATATCTCGAGTGCTCGGCCGAGCATGGCGGGATCCGATTGGCGTTTATCAAGGCTATTGCGCCCACATCACATACAGGAGGGGTCAGAGTTGAAATCAAACATCATTTCGGTCGGTAAGCGTATACGGAGCTCGATCAACCGACGCAGTCCGGTTATTCTGCGTCACATCATTTTCGGTTTGCTGGTCGCCGCTTCAGTTATCGCGGCGGGGTGTGTGCTCGAACAGGAATGGAAACCTTCCGGAACCGTTGAGATTGTTCAGTTCAGGGAATGGGACAACGGATTCGGGACAACGTGCACCATCACGTATCGAATTACCAATAACGGAGGCGCGGATATCTACTCGAGCACGATAACCATCCGGGTAGTTACCGATACCCCGGATGGAGAGGAGCAAATGTACTATTCAACGATAGAAGTCGATACGAGAATTCCCGCCGGAGAATCGGTTACGGGAACGTATGACGTCGAATACTATCTACCCGAAGAGGTAGCTCAGGAGGAAGGTGTGTCACTTGACGATTTTTTCTTGCAATAATTACTGATACGCCGTAGATTTAATGAGAGAGGAGCTTATCCATGGATGTAATACTAATTATCGTGTTTTTTGCTTTATTGGCCGCAATTTACGGTTATACCTTGACCACCTACTTTTCTTCGAGTCGAACGGTAAAAGGCGGAGTGATGGTGGCGGCTGTTATCGCATCGGTTCCGATACTCGGGTTCGGCATCTATGTATTGGTTTCTTCGACATTCGATGCAAATGTGAAAATGTGGGCGATGGGTATATGTGCACTCATCGCCGGATTCTGGCTCAAAAACCCGTTCAGGGATTTCGCTCAAGGCTGACACCGATCAGGCGGCTATGGCAGATTCGGTTGTTCCTGATACCTCGAGGCCGAGAACAGATGAGGCACCGGAAGGCGGTGGGTACTTACCCTCGCGTTGCATGATATCCGCGCGATTCACGCCGGCCGCATGGACGCGAATAAGCACTTCCTCATCACCCGTCTTCGGATCCTCTATCTCCCTGATCGCAAGGTTTTCGGCACCACCTTGCTCCTCGATCCATACCGCGTTCATACACCAAATGTACGTGAATTACGTCTCCGCGAAAAGTTTTCGCCGACCCGGGCACCGCCCGCCGCGATTCCGGATTTTTTGGAGCAGGCTTGCAACAAACCTGAGTTAACGCATACAGTCGGAGAGAGTTTATATCGGCGCATCCGTCGGCACGCCACGGCGTCGCAACCGAGATATCATCCACGGGATTTATTGTGTGACCCAAAAACACGTTTTTCTGACATGGCTTCCGCTTGCGGCGATGTGGATCATGATGGGGATAGAACAACCGGCAATTACGGCGGTAATTGCGCGGCTGGGATTCGCCACGACACAGTTGGCGGCGTTCGGGGTCAGTTTTGCATTTGCTCTGGTAATAGAGAGCCCGATTATTCAGCTTCTGTCGACGGGTACCGCATTGGTACCCGACCGTGAGCACTACCGGCGAATCCTCAATTTCACTCATGTTTTGTGCGGGGCAATCGTATTTATCCACATCCTTCTCGTGATCACACCCGCTTATGAGCTCATCCTTCGTAATCTGATGAACGTCCCGGAAGAGCTCATTGATCCTTCGAAAAAGGCATTAGTGATCCTCATCCCCTGGGCCCCTGCGGTAGCATATCGGAGATACTGGCAGGGGATTCTTATTCGATTCGGACGGACCGCAGTTGTTCCTCTGACGATGATCTTCAGGGTTGTTTCAATTGCAATCGTGCTCGCCGCGGCATTGATAGTCGGTACGAATGAGGGCGCCGCCGCCGGCGCTCTGGCCTTGACCGTCGGCGTCGTTTCGGCGGCGGCCGCCGCATATATCTTTGTCCGCCCGGTTATCCGCGATCGTATGCCCGAAAGATCGGAAGAGCCTGCGCTTTCCGCAAAAGGATTTCTCGCGTTCTATGTTCCGCTTGCACTGACATCGGTAGTAGCCCTCTCCGCCCGACCGCTTCTCACGGTCGGAATTGCTCGGGCACCGGATGCATTATCTTCGCTTGCGGTCTGGCCCGTCATCATGGGCTATCTTTTTCTTTTCAATTCCACCGCGATCGCGTATCAGGAAGTCGTAATATCGATGATCAGATTACCCGGCGCGGAAGAGGAGCTTACCAAATTCACCGCCAAGCTGGCGGTAACGCTTGCGGCACTATTCGGTTTTACGGCGTTGACGCCGATCTGGCAATGGTGGTTTTCGGGAATTTCGGGATTGTCCGGCGATCTGCTAATATACGTGGAGCATCCCCTCTGGATTCTCACGGCAACACCGATTCTCGTAGCCGGCGTTGCCTGGTTTCGCGGGCGTCAGGTCTACAGACGCAACACCGTGGTAATCACCCAGGCGGTCGGGGTCAACACCGTATTTATGATTTCAGCGGTTTTGATTCTCGCCCATGTAACGGAGCTACCCGGCGCGACGTCGGCCGCAATAGCATTCGCCGGCGCACTCGGCGTGGAAACACTCTTTTTACGTTATCGCACGAAAAAGCCGATATCTCGCAACCGGTCCGAGGGGAGCGGGTGAGCCCGCCGACTCTTCGACCGGATCAAGTCATCTGATCGATTTTCTCAGCGAGCAGGCGCTTATATTCGCTGAAGCTAAACGTATCCTTGTCGGCCAGCTCTTCGATAACCGCATCTTCGACTTGCTTCATTCCGTCAACCGAAAAATCGCGCCCTCTGACGGCATCACACCGGCGATTTCGTATTCGCCATGCGTAGCTCGTGGTCGCATTTTCTATTTCATTTCCGGTAACATCGCAGTACGTAACTGTCACGGTTCCACCTCTTAACCTGTTTCGCTTGTTATCTACAAGGTAGCGTATCGGTTCCTCTTCGTCGAGCAGTTTTTCCTTCTGATGTGCCCCGGGTGGAGCCGGATGGCGCCGAACCGAACTACGGGATAAACTCTCGTCGAAAAAAGCGGCCGGCACGGCAGACAGCTCATGGAGAAAACCAGGTGTTGCAAAGACCTCAAACCACCGATTCAATAGGCAACGGTCCGGCCAACGGTCCGGCCCGGCTGTAACGTCCTCGTGGAGTCAGCTGTTTCGAGATGCTCGAAATCGTGAATAATTACGACGAATTTCTCCAAACGAAAACCGTTCGGGAACGGGATCGGCGCCACCGCTGAAAAAAACGCCGATGCAACGGGTGATGCGCGCTCCCGACAGGATGATTCCGCGGATAATTCCGTGCTTCATCACCGCTTCGATCGAATATTGAGAGCACGTCGGAGTATAAATGCACGAAGGGGGTAGAATCGGGGAGAGTATGAGACGATAGACTCGAATCGGTATTGAAACGAGGAATCTCAGAACGTACGACGCTTTCGACATCAATCTAAAAGTACTCAACGGAATACGCCGTGAAAAGCTGATTCCGTACAGCAATTCCCCGCCCGCCGGCGGGCCACCGCCGACCGGGGGCTTACGGTGCTGCTGAAGCCGCGGAGAACGGGACAAACCATGAAAGGCA
>CAYLZA010000253.1:0-5075 GCA_964387575.1 uncultured Spirochaetales bacterium
CATTCGCCGGTTCGGTCGGCGAATTTGATGCGACCAGATCTGGTCTGACCAGATCCGACCTTATAAGAGATGATATCTTTTCGCCGTCCGTCGGTCAATCGATGAGATGAGATAGCGAAATCAGCAGTTCCAAATGTGGTTATGCGAACCTCGATCGCCTGACCACACTGGTGTGGTCAGGCGGTGCGCCGGGAAACCGGAGTTGACGTGTGCGCCGCTTCCGGTTATACTTGGCGGCGTTCATTTGTGTTCATTTTGAACAAATACGACGCCGATGAGTTACGATCAGACGAGACGAAAACGATATATCCTCGAGACGTTGCACAAGGACGGCTATGTCGGCGTTGTCGATCTTGCGCGGAGCTTTGATGTATCGGGGATGACGGTACGTCGCGATCTTACCGAGCTCGAAAACGACGGTCTTCTCGTCAGAACCCACGGCGGAGCGGTTAAGTCGTCGACCGTGGATCATATTTTCAGTTTCGACAGTAGAGTCAACCGGAACAGCGAACGCAAAGAGGAGCTCTGCCGTGCGGCGTCGTGCTTTGTCTGCGATCACGATACGATCTTCGTCGACTGCGGTACAACGCTCTATCGACTCTCACGGTATCTGAAGGCGAGACGGGGAGTACGGGTGATTACGAACTCGCTCCCGATGATGTCCGAGCTTTCGGGAAATGAGGAGCTCACCGTAACCGTGACCGGTGGAGATCTCGTCAGAGACCGGAGGGCGCTGTACGGAAGGATCGCCGAATCGATGATCGCAACGGTACATGCGGACAAGGCGTTTATCGGAGCAGACGGTGTTTCAATTGCCGGAGGATTGAGCTCCTACGACGAGCAGGAAGGGGCTATTTCGAGATCGATGGCGAAAAAATCGGATACGGTCTATCTGCTCTGCGATTCATCGAAAATAGAGCACGACTCGTATTACACGTACGGCAAGCTGTCGCTGCTGGACTATCTCATTACCGATATGGAATTCTCACGCGAAATCATACGTACCTACAGGCGTGAGGGAATAGAAATAATACACTCGTCAAAAATCCGAACATAGGAGGAACAGGATGTCGAAAGATTGGTGGAAAAAAAGCGCGGAGGGAATCCCGGAGATAAAAACCGAGGTGCCCGGTCCGGAATCGAAGAGAATGCACGAGAGCACGGGCAAGCAGATGAGAGGTTTGAGCAGTCAGGTAAAGCTCTTTCCGGTCTGCTTTTCAGAAGGATCAGGGGTGATGCTTACCGACGTCGACGGGAACCGGTATCTCGACTTTTCGTCGGGAATCTACGTAACCTCGCTCGGGCACTGCCACCCGAAGATTTCCGAAGCCGTTGCACACTGGGCGAAACGGCTGATGAACGCTCACGACTTCACCACGCCGATCAAGGAGAAAGCACTCGAGAAGCTCGCTTCGGTGCTTCCGGGAAATCTCAACGGTATACAGCTCTACTCCGACGGTACCTCGGCGGTTGAGGCCGGATTGCGGGCGGCGAGGGCGATCAGCAACAAGCAGGAGTTTATCTCGTGTTTCAGGGATTTCCACGGGAAATCGATGGGTTCGGTCAGCCTTGCAAAGATGACCCGCGGTAATGTCTACAGCTACGGACCGACGCGGGCACCGGGATTCTATATGGTTCCGAGACCCAATCCATATCGACCGGATTTTGCCAAGCCCGACGGTACGATCGATACCGACGGCTATATGGCTTTCTACGAGCAGTTTATTCAGGAAGGAACGGTCGGAAACGTCGCCGCGTTCGTACTAGAACCGGTACAGGGATGGGGGGGATCGATATTCCCGCCGGACGACTTCTTTCCCAAGCTCAAGAAGCTGTGCGAAAAGCACGGGATTCTGCTGTTCGCCGACGAAGTGCTCGCCGGAATGGGACGAACCGGCGAATGGCTCTGTCTCGATCACTGGAACGTCACTCCAGACATTGTGACGCTCGGAAAATCGATGGGTAACGGTTTTCCGGTCACCGGTATGGTGGTAAAAGAGGAATATGCGGATGCCCTCGATCTGATTTCGGCATCATCGAGCTACGGTGGTAACCCGATGGCGTGTGCTGCGGTTCTCGCATCGATAGAAGTGATCGAGGAGGAGGATATACTCGAGAACGTCCGGACCGTCGGAGCGTTCATCGGCAAACGTCTCGAGCAGATGAAGTCCAATCACCCGATTATCGGCGATGTAAAGTACAAGGGGTTTCTCCTCGGCGTAGAGCTGGTAAAAGACACCGCCACGAAGGAACCGTTCGAAGAAGCGGGTAAGCTCGTCTATCAAAAAGCATTTCGCAAAGGTCTTGCCTGGATACCGGCCGGTCATATCCTCCGCATGTCGCCCCCGTTGATCATGGATGAGCATTATGCGGGTATGGGGCTCGATATGATCGAAGAAGCGATTGACGAGGTGGAGAAAGAGTTCGGATACTAGTCGTCAGCGACCGGTCAAAGGAGGCCACGATGAAAGAACGCAAAAGGATACGGTTCGGTATTATCGGGCTCGGACTGATGGGGAAGGAGTTCGGCAGCGCTGTTGCGCGCTGGTGTCATCTCCTCGACGACGGTCCGGTGCCTGTCATAACCGCGATTTGTAACCGAAGCAACGAAGCCGATCGCACCTGGTTTACCGACAATTTCGATTCGATCGAGCTTGTTACGACCGACTACAAGGAGCTGATCTCATCGGATGTAGTGGACGTCGTATACTGTGCGGTGCCGCACGATCAGCATCTCGAGATGTATACGGAGATTCTCAGAGCGGGGAAGCACCTCTTCGGTGAAAAACCGTTCGGTATCGACGAGAAGGCAAGCAGGGGCATCGTCGAAGAGGCGAAAAAATATCCCGACGCGGTAATACGATGCAGCTCCGAGTTCGCGTACTACGCGGGAGCGAAAAAAATCGTCGATTGGATACAAAACCGATCCTTCGGGCGGTTGATGGAGGTCCGGTGCGGGTTTCACCACTCGAGCGATCTGGATCTGGACAAGAAAATCAACTGGAAACGGATGATCGACAAGAACGGCGAGTACGGGTCGATGGGGGATCTCGGATTTCACACCCATCATATCCCGCTCCGTATGGGGTGGTTCCCGAAGCGGTTGTTCGCGGATCTGCAGAACATCGCCACCGAGCGTCCCGACGGGTCCGGGAAGATGGTTCCGTGTGAAACATGGGATAACGCGACGATAACCTGCGCGTGTGAGGATCCGGAGAGCTCGGAGCCGTTTTCGATGGTTCTCGAGACAAAACGGATGGCACCGGGACAGACAAACACCTGGTACATCGAAGTTCTCGGCACAAAGGGTTCGGCGAAGTTTTCGACGAGCGAGCCGAGGACTTTGTATACGCTCGAGACCACCGGGCGTGAGCAGGGCTGGACCCGGACCGATATCGGACCCGACTTCTATATCGACACGATAACCGGAGGAATCTTTGAAACCGGTTTTTCCGACGGATTTCAGCAGATGATAGGTGCGTTTATGCAGGAGTTCCGTGAGGGAGGCCCCGAGCATCCGTTTCGGTGCGGAACTCTCGATGAGACTGCAATGAGTCATCGTATACTCACGGCTGCGCTCGAATCACACGCTACCGGGAAGCGTATCGATCTCGAGCCGCCCGAGCGGATCGGGCACAGGTAGGCCGGCATGGCTACCAACACACCGGATCGCCGCAGCGGAGAGAGGGGGCGCGCCGGGGACGCCGGACGCACAGGCGAAGCCGACCGTGCCGGAAAGATCGGTCGCACCGGAACGCTGCTGTTCAAGCGATTCACCGTCGTTCGCCCGGAGCGGGTCGAAACCGATACGGATGTACTCGTAGAAAACGGTGTAATCAGCAATATCGCTCCCGGCTTGAACGTACAAGCCGACGAAGTCGTGCAGGGCAGGGGGCGTTATCTTACCCCCGGGTTTATCGATCTCCATATACACGGGGCACGGGACAGACTTGTCGATAACGGTCCCGATGATCTCACCGAGCTGTGCAGGTTGCTCCCACGATACGGAGTTACCGGATACCTTCCGACCGTCGTACCTCAGCCGCCGGAAGAGCATATCGAGCTCGTCGGCTCACTTGCTTCACGTGAATACGAAGGAACGAAGGTGTACGGCTTTTTTCTCGAAGGGCCTTTTCTGAAATTGACCGGAGCGTTACCGGACGAAGCGCTCGGGAATCTGACGGCGAAACGAATAACCGATCTTCGAAAAGCCGCATACCCGTATCGAGCTATTTTTGCAGTTGCTCCGGATGTAGAAGGAGCGATCGAGCTCATACCGTATATGGCCGAAAAATCGGAGGCGACGAAATACGCTTCCTCCGCCTCCCGGGAACCGGTCTTCATTACCCACACGCAGGCGGGGGTGGAGCAGACGCTCGCGGGAATCCGCGCGGGCATCAGCCACGCCACGCACTTCTACGATGTGTTTCCGGCTCCCGAGGAGTACGAGCGCGGAGCACGCCCGGTTGGTGCGGTCGAGGTAATACTCGCGGATCCATCGGTTACCGTGGATTTTATCCTCGACGGGGAGCATGTGGAGCCCGTTGCCGCCAGAATGGCGCTCCGGGTGAAGGGACCGGAAGGGGTCAGCCTCGTGACGGACGCCAATCTCGGTGCCGGGCTTCCTCCCGGCCGGTACATCGGTTTGAACAATTCGGAGGTGGAGTTCGCGTACGAAGGGGCCCCCGCGCGTATGACCGAATCATCACCGAAGGCAGGCGGGCTCGCAGGCAGCGGCTTGACAATGGATCGGGCGGTTCGCAACGCCATGAGTTTACTCGACGTACCGCTCCATCAGGCGGTGCGGATGGCAAGCCTGAATCCGGCTTCGGTCCTCGGAATAGCGGACCAGGTCGGCGCAATCGATGTCGGCATGAAGGCCGACCTCGTTATTCTCGACACCGACTATTCCGTACGCGCCACGTATGTCGAAGGACGAGCGTGTTTCGAGTATCAACAGGAGGAGACATCATGAGCCTGTCGGCCGGAGCGGCGACGATCGATATCACGCCGAAAAACTCCCAGTTTCTCTTCGGGTATCCGCACGTGGAGCGATACAGCACCGGTGTCAACGA
>CAYLZA010000254.1:0-5054 GCA_964387575.1 uncultured Spirochaetales bacterium
GCGGTTCTACGTGTATTGTCCGGATATTTTATTTCGATGCCGTTTTGGGCCGTTTTCGTCCTACTGAGTCATTTCAATCGCCGATTTTTCCGACAATTTTCTGAATATTATGAGCAGTGGGTGATTCCTTTGGCACGATAACTGCATATTACTTACCATATTACATTTGGAGGTTGGCGTATGAACAAAAAGACGCTACTCATTGCTTTACTATTATCACTTTTGATGTCCGTTTCGGTATTTGCCAAAGGTGAGTCCGAGACCAGGTCTATGAACGATGTATGGGAAACGGTCACCGTAACCGGGACCGTCTCATTCGAAGATTATCCGCATCCGGAGCTCACAAGCGGTCGGACCGTGTATGAGCTTCTCGTGCCACCGTATTCGCTCCACACGATTGAAGTCGAATCGGGAGATACAATTACGATCGAAGGAGTGCGAACCGAAAACCACTTTGAATCGGATGAAACGTATCTTCAGGTAGTAAAAGCGACTATTGATGGTGAAGAGTATGAGGTGTCCGGACCGGAAGACTTCGGTGCTCACCGGGGCATGAGACCCGGCGGTATGCCGATGCAGGGTTGGGAAGGCCCACGAAGATTCGATGATTCCGGTAGTCCGGGATCTATGCGCGGTGGAAAGGGTATGCCGAGACGATAAGTGACCGTCGGTAGCGCCTGACCACACCAGTGTGGTCAGGCGGCATCTGCAAGTGAGGTTTATATAACCACATTTGGAACAGTTATATGTGTAAGGCCGGATCTTGATCCGGCCGCTTTTTTCTCTTACAGTCGTGTTGGTGTAGTCGATTTTTATTGTGTGTTATGAATAGAGGGACCGGTGAAAAACGCGGTGTAATTGCCGTTCTCATTGTTTTGTTTATCGCCCTGACCGCACTATCGGTCGGTGTAATATCAGGGGCTAAACAAAAAGATGAGCTTCTACTTCAATATGATCTCGAAAAACTTACCGGCTTGCTTATCGAAGATTTTGCACAGTATCGCTCCGCGCCCCTCGATTCGATACCGGAACGCGTACTCGGGTTCGGTATATACGCCGATATCAGTCAACCAATTATTCGTTACGGCGCGGCACCGGAATCAATAACGGAGCTTCCGAACCGCGAAAGCGATGCTGCGTCGATTCGTCGTGATAAGCGTTCACACACGATAACTATGATTCGTCGCATAGGTATCGCGCCCGACCACGGGGTGGGGCCGAGACCGTTTGAAATGATGAGGAGGCGCGAGCTCGGATTCGCGGTTTTTTTACGGATGGACACGACGAAATACGATGCGTCGCAAATACTCTATTCGATTGCATTTGGCGTTGTACCGGTAGTCATTGCCGCGTTGCTTTCGGCAATCGGCTATTTCTTCGTTCGGTCACGTGAATTGCGCAGAGCTTCAGAGAAGCAAATGCAGCTCGCCAGGCTCGGAGAAACCGCACGAACGCTTGCCCACGAAATCAAAAATCCACTCAATGCAATCAACATACGTGCTCGTATCGTTGCACGCTCGGAAGCAGGCGATCTTTCCCAGGAAGGCCGCGCCATTGAACGCGAGGTCGGACGTATGAGAATGCTCGTAGATCGGATAGGCGATTTTCTCCGTGACCCCGAAGGCTCTCCGGAGAATATCGATCTCGAGTCGTTTATCCGGGAGGTTCTCGAGACGAACGGGTGGAACGTCTCGTTATCGTTCCCGGATAATGAACGGGCGAATAGGACCATCGTTCATTTCGACCGGGAGCGGTTTCGAAGCGTCGTTACAAATCTGCTGATGAATGCGTACGAGGCGGTAGCGAGTAAAGAGGACACCGACGAATCGAAAGACGGGAATGACCGGCCCGGCGATACAGACGGGGATGTGTCGGTTCGAGTCGAAGTTGCGAAGAAGCAGATTGTTCTGTCGATTCTCGATCGCGGACCGGGTATGAGTACGGAGCAACAAAGCCGGGCGTTTGATGCTTTCTACACGAGTAAGACTCAGGGTTCGGGTATCGGACTTTCGATATCCGAGCGATTTGTTCGAGCGGCGGGAGGAGAAATACGAATCCGGCAACGCAAGGGCGGTGGAACGGAAATGGCTGTCTTTCTGCCGAAGGTGGAGTCATGAATATTTTGGTAGTGGACGACGACCGGGGAAGCAGAGACTCAATCGCGCATTATCTCGAGACTGAAGGTTTCGAAGTATCCACCTGTGAAAACGGATTGTCCGCGCAGCGGGTTCTTCAGGAAACCTATTTCGATCTGATGGTACTCGACCTGCGGATGCCGGGAATGAGCGGAATCGATCTGCTCGAATGGGTTCAAAAAGAGGGACCACCTATTCCGATTATTATGGTCTCCGCATACGGCGATATAGGGGATGCGGTTGAAGCGATGAAGCTCGGGGCATACGACTATATGGTAAAACCTGTCGATCCCGATGAGCTCGTGTTGAGGATACGAAGAGCGGTCGGTGTCAGGTCGGCGGCACACCGAATCGAAGTGGGCAGGTCCGGAGACGGAGAGGAATCATCTATTCTCGGTGAATCGCCGCAAATGCGGGAAATCGATTCGATAATCAACAGAATCGCGTCAACACCGTCCAACGTATTGATTACCGGCGAGAGCGGGACCGGAAAAGAGGTTGTGGCTCGACTGATTCATGAACGTTCGGATCGCACGGACCAACCGTTTGTTCCGGTCAATATGGCCGGAATTCCCGAGGCACTTCTCGAGAGTGAGCTCTTCGGGTACGACAAGGGGGCGTTTACCGGCGCCGATTCGCGCAAAATCGGCATGTTTGAGCTTGCATCCACCGGAACTCTTTTTCTGGATGAAATAGGAGACATGCCGCTTCAGCTGCAGGTGAAGATTCTTCGGGCTATCCAGGAGCGAGCTATTCGAAGACTCGGCGGTACACGTCATATTCCTATCGGAGCCCGGATTATTGCGGCAACGAATCGCGATCTCGAAAGCGACGTAGCATCAGGGAGATTCAGAGAGGATCTTTACTATCGACTCAACGTGGTATCGATTCGCATACCCCCGCTTCGCGAACGAACCGAGGATCTTCCAATCATCGCCGGCTCGATTATCAAAAGACTCAACAAGCTGCTCAATCGTACTATCGAGTCCATCAACCCCGGCGCAATTCAGCGTCTGGAGAAATATTCGTTTCCCGGGAACATACGTGAGCTCGAAAACACTCTCGAACGGGCGATGATTTTTGCCGACGGAAACGAAATAACCGAACGGGAGCTCTTTCTTCCGGATTCTTCCATGGCGCCACCGCCGAAACCGAAATCACTCAAAGCGATGGAAATGGAAGCAATTTCCGTGGCGCTGCAACGTTGGGAGGGGAATCGGACGAAGGCGGCTCAGGAGCTCGGCGTTTCGCGACGCACATTGATCAACAAGATCCGGGAGTATGGCCTCGAGCATTGAGTCGGATGCTCAGCTGCGTCGAAAAATCAGGTTTTGCGCGGTTCCTTCGGAGAAATCTATCGAATCGCCGTTGGAAAGATGCATTCCCGCTTTCGAAAAAGCCTCGATAATTCGGTGTGCCGCATCTTTATACATATAGACTTCTATCAGTACGCTTCTCAGTGATTCAATCGAAAGGAGCCGGTGTGCTCCCGCAACGATCTCCTCTTCTATTCCATCTACATCTATTTTTATATGATTAGGAGCCGGCGCTCCATATCGGTATACGAGTCCATCAAGCGTAACCGACATCATTCCCTGAGTATTCTCGGGAGTGAATGAAACTTCGCCTTGGGTTTCCGCTCTGCTCAGTGAGTGAAGTGCGGCACCCGGAGCGAATGTATTTGTATAAAAGGTATCGAGACCATTATGACCACCGACTGCCAGACAATAGGGAATAACCACGCCGCACAGGTCGTTGAGGACGATATTTCGATTGAGCTTTGCGAAGTTCAGTGCCTCCGGCTCAAACGCAAACACCTTTACCCGTTTGTCGAGCTTGATCGCCGAATAGAGCGAGTATTGTCCTATATTGGCTCCCACGTCATAAAGAATATCGCCGGGATCGACAAACGTGTCGATCCATTCGATCGTATTCGGTTCCTGCGTTTCATATGTTTGAGCGCGCCACAGCTCCTTGTTCGGCGTATCGGACTCTTCGTCATCTGAATCGAGATGAAGTAAAACCAGTGTACCGCCGACCCGGCATTCTTTTACAAACGACATCCTCGTAACTCGTGCACAGTGTCTCCCGGTTATTCAGATGAGTCAAGTATTGATGTACCAGTCGACCACTCCGGCATCTGCCAACGCCGGATTTCGCCGGCGGCGCAAGGAATTCGCATTATGACCGATGAGGAAAGGCACCAAAAACACGATTATGGTAGTGGGAAACCGTACCAACGGTTCATAATGCGAATTCCTGCGGCATGTGAGGCTCGGGTTGCTAAACACTCGTTTTTGAATCACACTGATCGGTACAAATGGTTTCCTACGACGATATGACGCAGGAAGAGCGCGATCGTTTTATCTCGAATTGCCTGACTGAAGAGGCATTGCATGCAATCGTGCTGATTATGCGCCGAAAATACGGTCCGGACGTATCGACTGATCGAATCATGCGGTTTGCATATAAGGTGGCGATCAACAGAATCACTCCGAAGCATCTGAAGCACGGCAAATGACTATACTTGGTAAAATAACACGATGATAAAAAAAACGGTTTTCCTTATGATTTTCCTTGCTGTATGCGCCGCGTCGCCGTTTGCCGGTACAATCGGAGAAAACTTCGAGGCGGCCGGTTTGAGTATCAACGGCTATGCGAGCTTCTATCACGGGCTGGATGAATACTGGTCTTTTCAGCTTGCTCCGGGTTTGGATTATTATGTGGATGACGGATTTTCCGTCGGCGGGAGATTCAGCTTTTATCTCCAGTACAACAGCTCTCCACGCCTTACGATTTCTCCATACGCAGGGGTGACGTTTGGTTACGATGAAAGCGCGACGACCGGACCGGCCCACAGGTTAGGCGTCCATACGAACATCAGGAGCCGCTCAAGGAACTCGTGCTCGCTGGGCAGAA
>CAYLZA010000255.1:0-5053 GCA_964387575.1 uncultured Spirochaetales bacterium
GACTCCATCGAGCGCGAGCTCGGCGCCGAGTGACGCACGAGGATTGGCTCCGCGGTAATTGAAACCGCCCTGAACGGAGAAAAACTCTGAAACGACCACGTCGATACCACCTGCCATCGTGATGTTTTCCGCCGGCTGACCATACGACATCGGAATATCTATGTCGTATGAGAGTGTTACAGGACGTATCGGTGAATATGCGAGGCCCGCGGTTAAACGGGTCGGTACCGGCTCATCGAGAACCCGCGGTCCGAGGTTTTTGAGTACGACCCCGAGAGAGAAATTTTTGTCACGGGATGTATAGGGTTTTAGGAGGTTGAACCGGGTCAGTGCACCGAAATCGAACAGTGCCGACAACGCCGATTGATTATCGTAGCCGGCCGGAATCAGCACGCCCGGAACGTGTCGGTATGCGAGCTTCGCATTGGTGCCGACCGATATGCCGTGAAATCTGTAGCTCTCGAAGAAGTTGTATGAGAGATTTACCGTGACGGCCGATTCCGAGTAGTATGCACCGGCCAACCGGTCACCCCAGTCGTCCTTCGCGGTAAATTCGACATGGAGGAACTTACCGCCGACACCGACGCCGAAATTGTCGAATCGGCTCGTGTAGACCAGGGATTCGAGATTCGAGTCGGCGATCCAGTCGTTATGAACAACCGAAAGCTCGGTATACGTAAGACGTGAGCTTGCGGCGGGATTTGCCTCGAGAAAGCTCGAGTCATCGGCAACAGCGGTGTAGGCGGTTCCCATCCCCTGGAATCGGCCCCCGGCCGGGACGTTGAGCGTAGGAAAAACCGTCAATCCCGTGTTCGGATTTGCAAAAATCCCGGTTTCACCGCCGATAAGCGCGTAAAATTCGGCCAAATTCATCGCCGATAGACCGGAAGCCGTGGCAAGTAGGATCAAAACGATGAAAATGCGCTTCATACACTCCCTAATATACTACGCAATCACGATTTACACTACATCCGCAATCACGATTTACACTACATCAGCAGTTCCAAATGTGGTTATGCCTTTATTTGACGACAATCGGCCGTCTTATTCTTACTACTTCGGCATGTAACTTGGCTTAGTTGAGAAGACGTTTTTGTCGATAATGTGGTAGATTAACGAAGAGGTTATTACAGTTTGCCGGCGCCTCATAAATCACTAATACGAGCTATATTAATCCTCGTAGTATCAGTAGTGGTACCGGCATGTCTTTTTGCCGGCGGACAGGCCGAGGAACAGCTTCAAACCGTCGATCAGCTCATCAAAGAAAAGAAGTACAATCAGGCATACGAGCTCGCGGTGCACGTGCTGCGGGAAAATCCGGAGCTCCTCGACGCCGTTCAGGACCGGATAGACGAATTGCTCGAAATCGAGGACGAAAAGAACGAGATCATCGACGAGATAATTCAGGCGTCGAAAGACGAAGATACGGCCCGGATGCTCAGTCTGCTCGAAAACCTCTCCGCACTCGATCCGGAACCGACCGCCGATGCCCGGGAAACACGTCAGGAGGTTCGATTCAACGCGGCGGTTATCGAAAATGAAAAGAGCATCGAGAATCTCATGAATATCGCCGGAGAGAATATAGAGGAAGGGAATATTTCCACGGCGCTCGGTCTGTACCTGGGAGGATTCGAAATCGGGCGACAGGTCTTCGAAGACTCCGAATACGGCGAGATCGTAGAAAACCAGGTCTTCAACGCCCTGGAGTCGATTCGAACCGCGATTGAAGCCTTTGATCAATCGCTCGACGAGTATCGCACGCTCATCTCCCGAAAGGATGAATTGATAAGGGCAGCAGACACGACGTCGCCGGTCGATGAAATTTCGCAGACAATCGACGCGCTTGCGCCGCTCTATACCGATTTCGTCGACTATCGGGAAGCGATCAGTGGAATCAACGAGGAGCTCGAACAGCTTCGAACGACGCTGGCGGAACAGAGAGACGACCGGAAGGATATCTACTACCTGTCCTATATAGACATGCTACTCCGGGGGCGTGAAGATTCCCGAAATCAGGAAGGTATGCTCCTTCCGGTATCGAACGCGGTTGGTAACGAAGCCGGGCGGCTGGTTGCACAGCTGCGTGATTTATATGACTCATCCTATGAGGCAGGTGTTTCCGCCTATCAGGATGGGGATTACGAAACCGCACGTGAGGTTTTTCCGGTCATCCGGCCGAGGGCGGCTCTCTATCTCGACGGTCTTGCTCTGACCGGGGCGACCGTAGATATCGGTTCCGGGTTATCCTTGTCGGATGAAGATTCTGCGAAAGCCACCGAGGCGTTGAGCACTATGCTGCGGACGCGCGCGGGTGTAGATGCGGCCGGTTTGTATCTGTCGTTTATGCCGGTCCTCGACGACACGATGACGATTACCGATCCCGACGATTCGGCGGCGATCGAAGAGCTCGTAATCGTGCGAGATGATATCGAAAGTGCGCTCAGGCGTATTGCGGAGGAGCGCGACGCAATCGCCGAAACAAAGGCCGAATATATCCGGGAACGCTACGCGAATTTCGGTGGTGAAGAGGCGGCACGTTATTTTTCTTTGCAGGAGGAAGACACGCTTGCAGAGCGCAACAGGCTCCGACGTGTAGACGGCCGTGTGGCCGCGAGAATTCTCGACATACGATTGGCCGCCGAACGGGATCGTTTTCAGCCGAGCGAGCCGGAGCGTGTTTCGCGGGCGCGAACGTTGATCGAAGGGATGGAAGAGCCGCTCAAGGGTGAGGACAGAGAGGATGTAGAGCTGTATCGGTATCCCGGCAGGGCGAAAGATCTACTGCAGCAAAGCGAGCAGGCGCTCTCGTCTATCTACGAGGACCTGCGAGCGCATCTGGCGACGGTAGAGGCGGACAAGACGTATATCAGGGAAGCGGAACCGGTGGTCGAGTCGGTCGAGACAGGCGAGGAGCTTTCAGGCAGAATAGAAACGGTGCAGTCGGACGTCGAAGAGCTTCTCGGACGTTCAACGACCATGATTGCCCGGGCCGAGCAGCTGCGGGAGAACGCATCCGAGGGGATCGAGAGAGGCGAGACGCTTATTCGCGAGAACGACGGGATGCTTCAGCAGGACCAGTTCGTACGGGCTCGCGCCGAGCTCATTCCGGAAATCTGGGGAAACGCAACCGAAGCGCTCACGCTTCAGTGGGTGGAGGATTTCTATGAGCGAGTAACGAGTTGGGGCGACGAATTCGCGGTCCGGCTCGTCGATGCGCGGGTAGCACAGCTCGAGAGCGATGTGGATGAAGTGTTCGCGGATGCCGAGGATATACTTCAAACGGGTTGGCGGGTCGACGACCCGGAGACGGCTTTCGAGCGTTTCGACCGGGCCGAGCAACGCGCAGTTGAAGCTCAGCCTATCGCCTGGAAAGTACCGGTGATACGACCCGAAACCACCTATCCTGCGGAGACCCGGGAGCGCTTGTCACGTTTTCGGGATCGGGTGACGACCGCCCGGGCTGATGTGTATCGCAATCAGGCGGAGCAGCGTATCGCAGGCGGACGTGAGCTGATCGAGGAACGAAACGGCATGCTCACTGCGGAGGAGTATGCGCGTACGCAAGACGAGATGATACCCGCGATCGAAACTTCGGTTCAGCGGGCACAGCAGATCGAGCAAAGCGACGAGTTCCTCTCGCGTATACGCGAAAGTATAGCCGATCTCGATCAGTCGTTCGAAGATGCCCGGGCTGCGATGATGAGAGACGACGTCCGGAACGAGCTTGCGGATGCGCGGGAGTACTATCAGGAGACACGCGACGGGATGACCGGCCCTCAGTTCGAGCAGGCGGAGGCGAATCTCGATCCGGTTCGGGAGGCGCTCGACGCCGCGCAGGAGTTTCAGGAGAGCGAGAGCTTCGAGGAAGAAATAGCCGGCGAGATTGCCACGTTGGATCAGGAGATAGAGGATGCCCGGGCGGCGACCCTCAGGTCCGAGGTGGAATCGCGACTCGCCGAGGCGGAAAGCTACTATCAGGATCGAGAGCAGGAATTGAGCGGATCCGAGTATGAGAGAGCAATAGAGCTTCTCGATCCGGTCGAAAACGCGTTGACCGCAGCCGAGAACTTTCAATCGGATCCCCAGTTTGCGTCGCGAATAAACGGAACACTCGATACGCTCGAGAACAATATCATCGAGACCCGTGCCGCAACACTACGTGCACAAACGCGCGCCCGGCTCGCGGAAGCGCGCGAGTATTATCAACAGACTCGCGAAGGGATGACCGAAGCGCAGTTCGAAACCGCAAATCAGAATTTACCGCCGGTTGACCAGGCACTCCAGACGGCACAAAGCTTCGAAGCCGATCAGGAGTTTGCGGCCGAGATCAACGAAAGTACTGATGAGCTTGCACAGGCAATCGAAGACGCCCGGGCCGCCACACTTCGAGGAGAGGTTGAAGCGGAGCTTGCCTCGGCAGAGAGCTACTACGAGGAACACGCCGACGGCATGACGGGAGGGGAGTTCGATGAAGCCGTGGCCAATCTCGATCCGGTCCGGGAAGCCCTCGAGATCGCGCAGACATTCCAGCGAAGCGAGAGCTTCGGAGAGGAGATAAACGAAGAGATAGTAACTCTCGATCAGAACATAGAGGATGCGAGGGCGGCGACGTTGCGTGCTGAGGCGCGGAAGCGTTTGGCCGAGGCCCGTGAGTTTTATCAACAAACCCGGGATGGGATGACCGAAGAGCAGTTTGAAACGGCGAGTGAGAATCTCCAACCGGTCGACGAGACGTTGCAGACGGCTCAGAGCTTTCAGCCGGATGACGAGTTTGCATCACAGATCAGGAGCGATCGAGAGGAGCTTGCCGTATCGATCGAGGACGCCCGGGCTACGACGCTTCGTAACGAGACCCGGAGCCTGCTTGCCGACGCCGGGCAGTACTACAACGAGACCGCCGAAGGGATGACCGGGGAGCAGTTTCAGGAAGCCGAATCGAGGCTGACGCCGGTGGAGGAAGCGCTGGAAACGGCGCAGACATTCCAGCGAAGCGAGAGCTTCGGAGAGGAGATAAACGGAGAGCTTGCAACCCTCGATCAAAACATGGAGGATG
>CAYLZA010000256.1:0-5043 GCA_964387575.1 uncultured Spirochaetales bacterium
AATTCGATATCCGAAGAGGAGGTCAAAAACGAGATCGCCTCGCTCTCCGAAGAGACCGTCGGAAAAATCGATTCCGACGTTTTGGATGGCTCGATTCGCTCCTATCTCGCACTCCGCGCTCTGGTGACCGAGCACGACATATCCGGTTATACGATGAACTTTCAACACACTGCTCCTTCGATTCCGCCGCCGTTCTACGCGTGCTCGAGGCTGATGTCGGAGGGCATCGGATACGCCGGCGAAGGAGACGTCATTACCGCGGCACTCGGTCGACCGCTCAACGGTGTTTCCGACCGGGTAACGTTCAGCGAGATCTTCTGTGCGGACTGGGAGAAAAACCGACTGTTGCTCTCCCATATGGGCGAGGTAAATCCCCGGTTTGCGCGCGAAGGAGCGGAGCCGGCTCTCGTTCAAAAAACCGCGCTCGGGAACGATACACCCTCGCTCTACTATCGATTCGGAACCGAAACGATCGATGTAACCCTCGTCAACCTCGGTGCCGACGGGGAAGCTCCGATCCGCATGGTAGTCTCTCCGCTTCGCATCGTCGATAACGATCCCGCCCCGGGTGTGGATGCTCCTCATTTCATCGCCGAACCGCCCGAGGAAACGGGCGATGTCGCGCAATTTCTCGAATCGTACGCGCTGTGCGGCGGTGGTCACCATTTCTATCTCGCCGAGGGCGATATACGCGAAGAATGTCGGGTTATGGCATCGATCCTCGGACTGGAGCTCAAAGACATCACAACGCTATGACCGAGAAAATCGAGCATCCCCGGGAGAATCTCCGGGGAGTTATACGCACAATCATAACCGGCCAATGCTTTGCCGCTCCGCTGCCGCAGGTACTGATAAACGGCGGGGTTTTCTCTCTGCTCATACTTCAGCTCGGAGGTTCCAAGTTCGAGGTCGGATTGGTATTCACCCTCGAGTTTATCGCGCATAGCACCCGGGTTTTCGCCGCCCGATACGCGGATGTCCATAATCAAAAACGTATGGTCATCCGATGGCAGATTATCTCGAACGCCGCGTTTCTTCTGATACTTCTCGTCGAGCCGATACGACTCAATCTGGGAAATCAAGCCGCGATCTGGGCCGCGCTCGTCGTCTTTTTTATTCAGCGACTCGCCATCCATTACGGGATGACCGCGTTTCATCCGTTGGTCGCAGATCTGCTTCCCGCCCCGATTCGTGGTCGGTTTTTCGGTGCCATGCGCGGTTCCTTTCAGATTACCGCGCTGATTGTTAGCGTAGCGGCGGGTCTGCTGCTCGGCGACGATCCGGCGTATGTGATGTTTTACATCTTGTTCGTGGTTATGACGCTCGCCAGTTTCGTACGACCGGCGCTCTTTTTCATCAAGCTCCCGGATCCACAAATTTCGGAGCACTCCACGGTGGAGCCGCTTTCCAAAACGATCTCGAGACCCTTCAAGGATGTTCCGTTCAGACACTTTCTCATGTTCTGGGCATATCTGGTATTTGCGTTGAACCTCGGAAGACCGTTCACCGTACCGTATATGAAACAGGATCTCAATTTTCCGAGCTCGATAACGATCTATGCATCATCGCTCCTCGTGCTCGGCATGGCGATTTCACTCGTCCGATGGGGACGGCTTGCAGACAAGCTCGGAAACAGATTGGTGTTTCTCCTCAATGTCGTCATCATAGCGGTTTCGATGGTGGTTCTCGCCTTCGTGCCGCACTACGATGCTTCGCCGGTAGGGGCCGTGATTGTCTCGGTTATCGCCATAACGCTCCTCGGTATCGCGATCGGCGGTCTCGGTATCGGTCACACGGTTCGGAACATGCACGCCGCCCCGCCACGGAACCGGGGCGCGTATATGAGCGCATTTTTCGTTACGAACGGCGTTGTCTCCGCGATTACCAGCAGCCTGGCCGGCTACATTCTCGATACGATACCTTCATTCGTAACGATATTCGGCTATCAAATTCCTCTTATGAGAATCTATTTCCCATTCGTCGGTATTCTGCTTCTATTTTCTATATTGATATTGAAAAATATAGTACCGATTTATGAGCGTTCGATTCGAGAATCGGTATCGCTTTTCGTCGGGTCACTCCCGACGGTCGTCGCGCTGCCGTTTCAGGCGATTCGTGCGGTAGCCGATCTCGTAGATCGGAACGGGAAAGCTCGCGATGACGGGAGGGACCGTTCGACGAAGGAAGAGGACGCGTAGGCGACTACGGAATCGTCGGCGAACTGGTAGCCGGTCTACCGCCCACCGCCGGCGGCTTCTTACCGATGGACCGTTGCCGCAGCCGGCCCGCTTGTGGCGTCAGCGCCGTCGGAAGGCTCTCAGCAGCATCGAACCGATGAGACCGAAGCCTATAAGCCCTGAAAACAGATAACCGATTAAACCGATAATCGGGACATCGTTCCACTTGGGCGATACGTCGGCGACGACGATCAAGGAAGAGCTTATTAATAGACTGGCGAGGATGATTCCGAATACAAACTTATTGCTCGATTCGCCTGCAATCGTCCGCGTCGCCTGAAGGCTTTCTTCATCGAGATGGAGTCTGATCCTCGGATCCTTCAGTACCGTCATGATATCGCGTATATCGGTAGGCGCGTTGACCGCGAGATCGCGATAGTCCCGGGCCGACTGGAGCATCTCGTTCTTGAGTCTATTGAAGGAAAATTCGTTTCGCACGAGCTTTATCGCAAACGGCTCGATCGCTACGAGCAAATTGAAGCCCGGGTCTAGACGACGGCTGATGCCTTCCGCGGCAATCAACGCCTTGATGAGATAGAGAAGATTGGACGGCAGAATCAGATCGAAGTGGACGATAAGGGCGAGCAGATCGTTGAGCGCATTCCCCATGTTGAAGTACTCAAGCGGAAGCGCCGCGTACTCCTCGATCAGCTCGTATGCCCTGAGCTCGAGCTCCTTTTCGTCGAGCGGATTCGATCTATGTGTGAGAGAGAGCAATGCGCGGACGACGATATTCGGAAGTTGCTGCGAAATACCGTACATCAGCATCCCGAGCGCGTCGCGCTGACTCGGGCTTATCCGTCCCATCATCCCGAAATCGAGATAGCATACGACGAGATCTTCGAGAATGATGAGATTGCCCGGGTGTGGATCGGCATGAAAAAAACCGTACTCGAAGATCTGTGAGAGCAGCAGATCGGTCAACCGGCGTGCGAGGGCCTTACCTTCCATACGGTCGGTGCCGCGCTGAAGAATTTCGCTTATTCGACGCCCTTTGATATACTCGAGCGTCAACACCTCACGTGACGTGAGCTCTTCATACACCTCAGGCACATGTACATCCTTACTCGTGCCGATATGCGCCGAAAGACGTTTGATATTGAGAAACTCCTGATTCATGTCGAGCTCGTGGTTGATATGCCGCTCGAACTCTCGAACGAGCGATATCGGGGCGAGCGGTCTGATTCCGACGATATACCGTTCGGTAAGCTGGGCGATTCGTTTCATGATTCGTACATCGCTGCGAACCATAGAATCGATTTTGGGTCGCCGCACTTTTACCGCGACCTCCCCGATACCCGTGACGGTGGCGGTGTGAACCTGTGCAATCGATGCCGACGCGATCGGCTCTCGATCGAACTCTTCAAAACGTTCGGCGCTCTCACCGAGCTCGCGCCGGACCGTCTCCCACGCCACATCGCCTGAAAACGGCGCCACGTTGTCCTGGAGCAACTCGAGCTCTTCGATCAGCTCGATCGGAAGCATATCGCGACGGCTCGAAAGCAGCTGTCCGAACTTGATAAAGGTAGGACCGAGCTCCTCGAGCACCATCCGGATCCGTTGCCACCGGGTTAAATTCTCGCGGAATCGGGAGGTTTTTTTTCCGAAAGCCTTGCGTACGATCCGGAATCCACCGTAGAGCCCGATCGAACGCATAAAACCTTCGAATCCGTAGCTGACAAATACGCTGATGATCTGTCGCAATCGTTTCGATTGCTCGAGGTTGCGACGCAAACTGAACATTTCAATAAAAATCTATGAGTTTTAGTCTATGTATGTCAAGGAAGCTGCGCTACCGGCTACCAGCGATGGTGATGCGGCCCGAAATCGGCATTATAGTAGTTCGGGAGCGCCGCACCACCCGGGGGCGATACTTTTACGCCCGTTCTTCCGAGATTTCGGTATTCCATCTTCTCCTCCTCTACGTATAACATAGTTACTGTGCCGAAAATTGTGGAATTTTTCCGATCGGAAAAGCGAACGACGGACGAGGTTAAGATGCCATTCAGAAACACGGACCGAAACCCGACACACCAAAACCCACGGTTTGATAAATCCCGGGCAGAGAACGGCAAATCCGGGATTTCCGGACTGGTCGCGCTCCTCGCGGGCGCCCATTTCAGCCATCACGTGCTGACCGCCTTGCTGATCCCGCTGATTCCGTTTATCAGAACGGAATTCTCTCTCAACTACGCGCAATCCGGATTCGTTACCTCCGCGTTTACGATTGCCTACGGTATCGCCCAGCTTCCGGCGGGATGGCTCGCCGATCGCGTCGGTTCGAGCTACTTACTTCTCGCAGGAATCAGCGGCGTTGCCCTCGCGGGGGTCGCGGTCGGACTCTCACCGCTATTCCCGGCGCTTCTCGCGGCATTGATGCTCCTCGGGGTCGCAGGAGGCGGATATCATCCGTCGGCATCGACGATCATCTCCAAAGTCGTCCGCCCGGAGCGTCGCGGCAGGGCGCTTGGTCTTCACATCATCGGCGGCAGTATGAGTCACTTCCTCGCCCCGCTGCTTGCAGCCGGATTCGTCGCCCTCCTCGGTTGGCGCGGCACCTTTCTTTCACTCTCGGCCCCGGTCGGGATCCTCGGGGTTCTGCTCTTTGTCGTCATCCGAAAGCGAATCTCAGCCGGTGAACGCAGGGCCGCCGCTGCGACCCACGGCCGAACCCCGGTCGTCGACGGCCGCGACGCCGTCGACGCTGCAACAGGCGGCCGTCCTCATCACACAGCCCGGCTCGTGGTTTTTCTCGTACTCACCGGCTTTCTCGGCGCGTTCATCGACGCCCTGGCCGACGTGCACC
>CAYLZA010000257.1:0-1959 GCA_964387575.1 uncultured Spirochaetales bacterium
CTCGTGTCGCTTCTGCTTGTTGAAGCGGCGGTCTTTATTTTCTCCGTTAGTCGGGAACGAGCACGCATACTCAATCGATACCGGCTTTCCTCCGCCCTTGTTCTCAACGTTATAGATCCGGAACGGGTGGACGAACGCGAATACGTTCAGACGATAATCAACCGGCTTTCGGAGTTCAGCATTACCGATATTCGAACGGTACCCGGAGATCTTACCGGGCGAAGGTACGAGAGAACTGAAGATAGTCTTATCCTTTTTGAAAACGGGATCGCCGTCTCTGTGGATCTTTCCGGAGTTGATTCTCTTTTGGAGCAACATGTATTGGAGCTTGTTATTCCATTGCTTGGGATTATCGCGTGCTCGCTTATTTTTTCGTTTTTGATGCTGAGAACCGGTCCGATTCGACGAATTCGCGGGCATCTCAGGAATCTCGACGTTATCGATGTTGATACGGGAGGCCGTGCTACGCGCCTGGAAGACACGGCGAACGACGAAATAGGCCGAATGTCCGGGCATTTCGACCGTCTATTGGATTCGATACGGTTGAAATCCGGCGATATTGCATCTGCTGCTGCGTCCGCGCTGGAAATCGGTAGTGCATTGTCGCAAGGCGGGACTAAAACCGACGATGAGATGCAATCGGTGGCGGAGAAAACAGAGAATGTGGCAGCGAGGGTCTATTCGCTCAATACGAATATCCAGGACTCAGTTGCGGAAGTATCGCGGTTTTCCATATCAATCGAGAACCTTGGTCGTTCGGTTAAAAATCTGACTATGAGCGTTTCGGCGGCTTTTGCAAAAATAAAAAAAATACGTCCATTTCTCGATGAAATTACGAGCTTTACTTCGAAGCAAAAGCATTATATCAACGACATACTCGAGACGAGTGACGCCGGAGCCGAAAAAATATACGATTCGGTCGTCTCGGTAAAGAAGGCAGCCGAATCGACCGACACAGCAGGCAAAAATGTCGCTGCAATACGCGCGACGGCAGGCAGAATACATCTTCTTTCGATAAACGCGGCAATAGAAGCGGCGCACGCAGGAGACAATGGTCGAGGATTCGCGGTAGTTGCCGAAGAAATCAACAAATTGTCGGAGCTTACCGTTGACCACGCAAAACAGATTCATGCCACATTGAGCTCGGATGTCGAATCAGTTAATTCAGCAGGAGAGATCACCCAAAGCGCAGAGCGTGCGTTCGACGCAGCACGGACGGAAACCCGGAAGGTTGCGGGAGCGCTCGAAGAGCTTATATCCCGATTACAGACTTTTTCGAAATCGTTCAACGCCGCGTTTGGTACACTAGAATCGGTACAGGAGCAGACTGAAGAGCTTACCTCCGTCGTGAGTCAGATCGGTCAAGATGTACACACAATAGATGACAATCTAAACACCGTATCGAAGAGCTCGAAAAAGACAGCCCGGGAGACCGAAACGGTCGTAAGTGATATAGAAGAGATGCAAAATCGAATCGATGAGCTTGCGCGATTAGTGAGGGAAAACGAAGAATACATCTCGTCGCTCATGCGCGAGATTGAACGATTAAACGTCTGAATCGGTAAATAGCGTTGCGTCGACGACCGATACTTCTACTAGAGCCTCATAACAAAGGTAGCACGCATTTATGGCAAAGCAATCGTCATCGGCCTCTGAGGGTAGTAATACACCGCTTACACGTTGCCTGGAAGAGAAGGAAACGCTCGCGAAGAAAGCCGCGCTCTACGCCGAACGGGCCCGGAAGCTGAGGAAACGACTCTATTACAACGACAAATCCGGATTGCCGAATCACTCGTTACTGTACAAAGACCTCGATCGTTTAACCGATCAGGCAGGTTCGGAGTATCCGTTGTGGCTTTTCTTTATTTCACTCGATGAAACATTCGATATGCTGAAAAAAACGCAGAAATCGGTAATCAGCGAATGGGTGATCTACAAGACCGCGCTTTGGTTGAAGGA
>CAYLZA010000257.1:1969-5038 GCA_964387575.1 uncultured Spirochaetales bacterium
TGAAGGATCTGGTAAAGCCGAATGGGAAGGTGTATCAGACCAAGAACAACGAATTCGCCTTGATTGTCCCGGCTTCGGAGCGAACCGAGGGCTGCCGTGAATTACTTGCCAGGATCGCCAAGAAACTTACGGAGATGCACCGATTTCCGGGACAATCGATTTCGATAGGATGTCACATCGGAAGCGCGATATTTCCCGAGCACGGACCGGCTTGTGCTGACTTATTGAGAAAAGCGGATATCGCACTGTCCTTTGCTCGCAAGAGCACGAAACCGGGATTGGTATACGAGGATTCGATGTCGGAGGAGATCCGGGAAAAGGTTACGATGCAGGAGGGGATTCTCAAAGCACTCGAGCATCAGGCGCACGACGAGCTGGGAAACCAGTTCACGCTCAATTTTCAACCGCTGATTCGGGTAGTAGACATAAATGGAAGTGGCCTGCGTTCCCGCATACTCGGATCAGAGTGTTTGCTGAGATGGAATCATCCGGAGTACGGTTCTATTGAGCCCGGTCGGTTTATCCCGCTTGCGGAAGAAAACGGGTTGATCATTCCGATAGGAAACTGGGTCTTTTACCGGGTTTTCGATTATATCGCCAGGCTGAACGAGCTCGGTTATGAGGAGCTCTACACTTCGGTAAATCTATCACCGCGGCAGTTCCACGATGCACATCTTATCGAAACGATCGAGAGATTGCTCCAACGCGAATCGATCTACCCCTCCAATATTCAGCTGGAGCTTACCGAGGGATCGGTTATAGACGATCCGGAGCTGGCGTTACGCAAAATCGAAAAGCTTCACAAAATGGGCATACGAATGTCTATCGACGATTTCGGCACCGGTTACTCATCGCTCTCGTATTTAAAGGATCTGAAGGTAGATTGTCTGAAGATCGATAAATCGTTTGTGCAGGAGCTTGCTTCGAATCCGCACAATCAGGGCATCGTCCGGGCCGTGATCACGATGGCGCGGAGCCTCGGTATGGAAGTTGTGGCGGAAGGGATTGAATCGTTCGATCAGCTCAAGTTTCTGCACCGGGAAGGCTGTCCGAATATACAGGGTTTTTATTTTTCCCGCCCCTTGACTCCGACCGAATTCGCCTCCTACGTGCGGGCTCGTTGATTGTTCGTTACCCTACATCCGACCAACGAATGCCTGTTCCCGATTGGACATCCCCTCGCGCGTGTCTTCCGAGCACGTATTTCCACATGGACGGGTGAAGCCCGGGACGGATATTTGTCTCGCTCCGGAGCAAGGCGGTATTTGAGGCGTCAAACATTTCTCCCGATTGAATATCCGACGTCGATATGATCGATCTGTTGGTCGTTTGATAGCTACTCGCTTCCGACGGGGCAAGACGCTTTATTCCGGTACCGAGAACCGCCTCCACGCGCGTCGTTCCGAATGTCTCTTCGAGCATCCGGTGTCGCTCTCCTTCGGGCGTCCGTTCAAAGGCACGGATCGAAGCGATCATTTCCGCAAAATCGTTTGGATCGAGAGCGATTGGATCATCGAGTCCCTCACCGCTTCGTGAAAGCGTGATATGTTTTTCAATGATCGATGCACCACCGGCAACCGCGATTGAAGGAACCAGTTTCGGATCGAGTGAATGATCCGATACTCCTACCGGAAGCCCGAACAACGATGATAACAAGCGAATGATGCGGAGATTGTACTCCTCTTCCGGTGCCGGATACGAAGTTACACAGTGCAGTAACGCTTTCGGGACGTTGAGATGTGAAAGCGCCGCTTCGATGTCACCGAGGGTTGAGACGCCCGCCGAGATAATCGTCGTAAGCCGCATATTCGAGCAATGCTCGAGCAATGGGAAGTGGTTTATTTCAGGCGATGCGATCTTTACCGCCTGAGCATCGAGTGAATCGAGCATTGAAGCCGATTCTTCGCCGAAAACCGAGCAGAGAAAAACGAGCCCTCGTTTTTCGACTTGTTCCTTACACGCCGCGTAAAACTCCAGGGGGCGTTCGAGCGTGAGGAACCGGTCGTACAAAGAGATGTTCCCGCCGGGAAGCGCAACCGATCCCGCCTTTGGGTGAACGATTTCTTTTGCGATAACGATCTGAAACTTGACGCAATCGGAACCCGCATCGGCTGCGGCGTGTATCAGCTCGTTTGCCGCAGCGAGATCTCCACCATGAGCTGTTCCCGCTTCGGCGATAACGAATACCGGGTTGTCTCTGCCTATCTGCCGGTTCGATACCTTCATACGGCCGACGGACAATCAACCATTCGTCCGTTGTGAAAGTTTTTTCTTGAGTGCTGCAAGCGGTTGTGACAATTCCACCGGATAGGATTCCGACCCGGAAAGCGCACAAATTCCGGGTTTCATTTTACCCAAATCCTCTTTCGCCCGCGCCTGAAGTCGACTGATTTTTTCCGGTTGTCGCAGGCGTCTGCCCGATTCTACGATGTGTTTCAAAAGGGGCTCCGAGTGGTCCGGGGGCGGATCGTTGCTTCGGCATAATTCATCGTTTTCTTCGATCTTTTCACAAAGTGCAATAAGGTCGTTTACGTACATACCGGTCTTCGGATCTGTCACACGGTGAATTTGTTTTACTCCCGGTTGCGTCGATTTTGCCGGATCGTCGGAAACTTTCATTAATGGTTTAAAGCTATCATTCGTACGAACCGCGGAGAGCTTATATACCCCGGTGAGGGAGGCATCGTCTCCACCGGTTACGAGGTTGGTTCCCACACCCCATGCATCGATCGGTGCATCGTTTTGAACGAGCTTTTCGATAGCGTGTTCATCGAGCTCGTTTGACGCAACGATGATAGCTTCGGTAAGCCCGGCTTCATCGAGCCGGGCTCGAGCGCCGCGACTGAGCTCTTCGAGGTTGCCCGAATCGATTCGAACACCGAAGAGCCCTGAGTTTTCATTGCTATCTTCGTGACTACGACGGTCTCTGAGCTCCCTGCCGACGATAATTGCGTTTTCTATTCCACTGCCGAGCGTTTCGTAGGTATCGATAAGCAGGAGTGCGTTCTGTGGATAGAGCTCGGCGAATGTTCTGAATGATTCGAGCTCGCTCTCGAACGACATTACCCA
>CAYLZA010000258.1:0-4993 GCA_964387575.1 uncultured Spirochaetales bacterium
CGTTCGGCAGGGGTGACGCGAACGTATTGAGTTTCGCCGTTCCGGTACTCCGCCTCTACAATCGTTCCGTTCGGCGCGTGAAGACGAAAACGGACATTCCATCGTTTGGGCCACGCCGGACAGATTCGAAGCTTGTGATGCTGGGTCTGTAAGCACATCTTTTGCAACGCGAGCATGTTGACGCATCCGTGGTCCTGATCGGGAACCCAATCGAAGTTCGGTCCGAAAAAACCCGGAAAACGGATATCGGGATGTCTCGGTTTGACGAGCATCTCGAGCTGCGACTCCGTGGCATGCTCAGGCGCAAACGCGGCGAGCTCCAGACCGCCCTGCCAGTAACGTCGGATGTAGCGGTTGGCGGTCATGCCGGGATGGACCTCAGGGGGACGTTCGAAACCGTAGTCCCTATTGCGATACGTGCCCCACATAAGCATGGTTTCCGGAAAAAACACCCCGTTAATACCGAATTGCTCCCGACACCGGTGTCTGCACAACGGTAGCACCCGTTGGAACAGGTCGAACCAGGGACGCATCATCTCCCAATCACCGGTGGCAAGAAGCGGCCAGTAGATGAGACGGGTATTCTGAAACCAGTAACCGCCGCCCCAGGTTCGGTAATCGGCGTTGTACAGGCGTTTTTCTCCACTTTCTTTAATCGGGATCGCCGGTTCGTCGACGGTAAAAATCGACCCGTTGAACTTGATCGGAAACTCGCCGCGCCCGGCGCAGGCGATGACGTAGCGTTGGAGTGCGTAGGCCCGCGTGATCGAATCAGCGGCCGCGTCACCTGTAACGTCGATATAGCTACGCCGCCAGAGCTCGCTCCACCAATTCTCATGCTCGCGTCGCGCCGCATCGATGTCGATCGTTCGTGCAGCATTCGCCTTTTTGCGGATCCCGTCGACCCAGGCTCCCGAGCTCTCACAACGCTCGCTGTGCGCTATCACGGAAAATCTCACCGCAGCCCGGGTGGCGGGGCAGGAAAGCCGTTGCTCGCCCAGACCACCTTTCGTCACTGCATCCGAGGTGTCGCACTGTAGGACACAGCCGAAGGTGCGGTCTTGCAGCGGGTCATCTATCGTGCCGTCGAGCGCGCCCAGGTCCTGATGAGAAAGCGATTCGGGAAGCATCGAGCTGCGATTACGGTGGTACGATCCGATCCGGTTTTGCCCGAGCATACCAGGCTCGACCCGATGATCCGGATACTCGAAGGCTTTTTCGTGCTCCCCGTCCTGCTCCATGCTCGCTGAAGTCTCTTTCGGAAAAAGCTCGCGCTCTTTTACCCGCCACGTGCGAAGCCGTACCTCCCACGCCACAGCCGTCGCTGTGCTTGCCTCCACGGAGAGCACCGGCCGATGGACGTCGATCCAGAGCAGCAGCGACGCGGCGGGACGATCATCGGAGCCGAACCGGAGCTCGATGCAACCGCGGTCGAGGTGCAATGTTTGACTGAACCCCCGATCGATCCATTCCGCTATCGGAGCACCGCGAGCAATCACCTGTAACTCACCGAGCTTGAGTAGTCGCGAGTACTCGTCCCACGCATCGGTTTTGCTCAAATAAAGATGTACGATACCGTCCTCGGTAACCCAGACGTTCGCGCCGAAATCACCGTTGCCGAGGGGCATCGAACCGAGGCTGTTCGTGCTCGGGCTGTTCCACCGGACGTTGCACTTCGTTATGTTCATGACAAGGTCCAAACCAGCATTTTTAATGATACATCTCCGGGTACCGCAATTTCAATGAAGCAATCTCACGCTCAGATCGCCGCTGCCCACCAATAAAGCACTATTGGTGTACTCAAGTTTCTTCGACGTCGGTCATCCACCAGAGCTGCGGTCATCTATTCCCGCCCCTGTTCACCTGGACACAGAAGTCTCCATAATCATTGGTACCGGAGATACCTCGGAACTTCCCGCTCGGTAGAATTGGAGTGTGAGGGCTGATACCGAAGAAGTAGTCGACGCCCACTGCGGTCGGACCGTTCTGGATCGGTCGCCGGAAATCGACATCATCACGATCCTCGCTTTTGTGCGGCCACGTCCAGCCCACATGCCATTTCCCCACACAGCCGGTTCGGTAACCGTGGCCTTTGAGAAACAAAGCCCCGGTCATTCGTCCGGGCTCGATGAGCGGTTGCGAATAGCCGCCATTCACACTTTCTGTGGGCCACGACCGCCAGTTGTACCGACCGGTCAGGATGCTGTATCGTGAGGGCGTGCAGACCGCCGAGGTTGCGTGTGCATCACGGCAGACGAGACCTTCCGCGGCGAGCCGGTCGATATGTGGCGTGCATATCTTCGACGACTCATTCAGACAGAAGATATCACCGTATCCCTGATCGTCCGCCAATAGGTAGATGATGTTCGGACCGTTTGCTCATCGTTCATACCATCCTTCGAGGTCACATCAACGTCGCTAATTACCGGTATCGGTGATCTCATGTGATTGAGATTCTGCTGGAAACTGCTCGACTTCGCAAACGCTTAGCGCGTTTTTTGCATAAATTCATACATAAGACAAAAAACAGGTCACAAAGCATAGCCGCATGGCAGCGTTCCAAAGACGTAATCGTATAAAAGATACACGGTAATCAACGTCCGAGCTCATCCGGGCGCAAAAAAGGCCGGCGATGTGCCGGCCTTTGAGAACGAGCAAACTACTACCATCTTATCAACAACCGCCTGACCACACCAGTGTGGTCAGGCAGCAGCTTGGTCGCGGAGTTTACCTCACTAGAATCGCGATCCTATGTAATTGCTTAGCTCGGACGCCATGAGGCGGTGATAATCTTTCTCGTCGCCTGCGGCCAGCATCCCCAGTTCGGTCGATGCTCGCGCTATTCCCTGATACATCGCACTCGATTGTCGCGCAAACTCCATAGATTCGGTAATACTACTTCCGTGGACAAAATAGTAACGCTTCGTACTGGTATCGTATACCGCGTATGCGTTCGTGAAATAGGCACCGTTATACTCGGCTTTCAGCTCATCGAGCGTGGGATATGATTTCAGAAAGTAGTCTTTCCACTGCATCTGGTCAAAACCGGCGGTTTCGGGATCATTGTTCCTGATTGTCCGCGTCGGTTCGGAGACTTCAGCGACGGCTTCACTGAGTATCGCCATATCGACACTACCGTTGGTCTCCGCCACGATGAGATTGTGCGAACCCGAGCCGTCTCCGAAATCGATATCTCTGTGAACCTCTCCCATGATTTTGTAGATGGTGATCGTATCCTTTTTCGAGCTCTCCACCAGCGTACCTTCATCGACCGTACGCATACCCGGTCCTTTCACAACGTATCGCAACGAATATGCGGCTTTGTATCCTCTCGTAAAGTAGTATCCGTCATTCGAAATCGGATGTTCCACTGTGACGGGAACGTCGTCGGAGGAGCTCTCGGTGATTTTTTCGATCGAAACGGTCGGATCTATCTTTATCACGTAATCGAGACTACCTCCCATGAGGGCCGAATACATCGCGTCGGTCGGGCTTGCCATTTTGGATCCTGCATAGGCATCCACCGGGGCGATGTCGAGAAATCGGTTGCTCCCGAGATTGTGCATGATTACCCCGTGGTAGACCTCGGCAACGCCGTCTTTTCCCGGTCTTCCCGCGTCAACTGCAATTCGTACCGTTCCCGCTTCCACCGCTTTCTCCGCCATCGCACCGGCATTTTTGAAATCGCTTTCGTAGCCCAACACGAACTGAAACTGCTGATACGCTTGCCGTGCTTTGGCAATCTCTCCGGTTTCGAGGAGCTCCGCTCCGGCATTATAGTGAGCTTCGAGCATTCGAGTTCGTGCCTTTTCGAGCTCTCCACTATAGTCGGTGGTGGAAATGTCGGTCCGGCCCGACTCCTTGACTATCCTGTTGAGCGCCACCAGTTGCTTCATCGCCGCGTATGAGTTGTCGATAGCCTCGAGGCCGGCCCCGTCGGTCGCCTGCCCGGCAACCGAGAGATAGTACGATGAACCGTCCTGATAGATCGTCGGATAGAGCTCCAACGCTTCCTCGAACTCGGGGTTTTTTTCCAAAGCCGTCAGAACACGGCTCATGGCGTCGACATACTCCCGATTCTGATATGCCGATCTTGCTTGTCTGTAATCAGCTCCTCCTTTCGTGAACAGGGTTGCGCACGAAAACGTCAGAAAGCCGACCAGCACCAGCAGGCCGATAACATGTAATCTTTTCATGAATCCTCCAAATGTGAGTCTTCGCAAATCCTGCGCCGATTATCTTAACTCGATCTTAAACGCCCGAAAGAATCAGACGCCGACGGTCGGCAACCCGTCGACCTATCAGTCGCCGGCCGTCACCATAGGCGCCGGCTTGATTGTCGAGTCGACGACGATGGTTGGAATCTAATATGAAATATTTACACTGCATCGCTTAAGATTCATTTAAGAGTCGTGTCCCATGGTTTGGAGCATGCAATTCCCACAATACATATTAAAGAGGAGATTATATGAAACACAGTATTAAATGGTTGGTTCCGTTACTCGTAATCGGGTATCTGATGAGCGTTGCCGGGTGCGCGACACTCGGACTTGCAAACCCGTTCAGTAGCGGTGCCAAGTACTATCAAGATGCCAAGGCGGCATTGAATCGGGGAGAATATGCGCTTGCTCTTCAACAGGCAGCTCGTGCAATCAACAGAGATGAAAAGCACTATCCTTCCTATAAGCTCATCGTAAATAACTACGAAAAAGCGATGGGCGAAATCGAAGCCGAGCTGGAACAACTGGCAAATGCGGAAGAATCGATCAAGAACCAGATTCGTATAGTAGAGCTCTACGATCGGCTCAAAGATTTCATGATCTATATCGAATCGGATCAAAACCCCACGGTGGTTTCCTTCCGGAAGAAATCCGTATCGATTCCGATAAAGGATTACACCGAGCAACTTGCCGACGCCAAACAGCGTGGTGTGGAACTGGCAATGCAGCAAGGCGTGTCGTTGTTGGAATTCGAAGAATTCGCCGGCGCCGAA
>CAYLZA010000259.1:0-4981 GCA_964387575.1 uncultured Spirochaetales bacterium
CGACCTGCTCGAATGCCTTGGCGTAGTGTAAAAGATCCTGCTTCGATATCTCGTTCCCCTTGAGCTCGTTGATCATCGCTATATCCGCAAGACGATAGAGCCTATAGAACATATCGATATCGAGCGGATTCACACCACGCGTGAGACTGTCGGTATCCATGAGAATCCCGTAGATCAGTGCGGTGGCAAGTCGAATCGGGATATCGATTTTCTCTTCGAAGAGGTATTCGGCTATCATGCTCGAGCAGGCACCGATCTCCGGTCGGATATCGGAATAGCGATACTCCTCACCTTCGCGAAGCTCGTGGTGGTCGATAGCCGCGACTTCATCGGTTACGAGATCAGTCAGGTTGGCGTTCCCCTTCTGCGCATCGACGAGCACCGTCCAATCCTCGCCACCCATCGTTGCGACATCGCCTGCGGGTTGCATATCGATCCCGAAGAGCTCGATCATTTTGAGCGAATTGGCCTTTTCCGCAGCGTGATCGAAAACGATCTCGTTTTTAATACCGAGATGCTCGAGCCCGTGCTTCAACGCCGCACACGCCGCGATTGCATCGGGATCGGGCACATTGTGCGGCTGGATAAACACTTCGTCCGGGGCGTTTTTCAAAAACCCCGCCAGCGTTTGTAATCGGGTCATGGCTACCTCCGATGGTGGAGTATAGCATGTTATCACCAAGGCAGCTTATCGGTAGGAAGTGATTCCGATCAAAAGCATATAAAGACCTGAGTAACGCTCTATTGACCTCTTAATCACACTACTGATCCTTTTATGCAACCCGATTCTTCGATATACTACAGATAAACCATGTCCTATCCCGAAAAGATGCAAAACGATGGACTATGCGATCCACCCGAAATAGAAATTCCAGCGCGACAATTACTCGGTGCGGTATGTGTGATCGGCGGCGCCGATTGCCCGTTATTCCAGAGCAAAGCCGATGCAGTAGCGATCATAGACCACATACGACGCGATCCAACCGTAACAATCCGCTTGGCCTCGGACGCAGACAGGATACCCCACTATCAAACGCTCGCCGAGGAAGACTATGTGGCGTTGGACAGAAACGCGGTGTTCGACAGAAAGCGCGATCTCGATGTGTTGCAACGTCTCGGTCTGATTCCGGGCGATACACGAAGGGCGCGGTATCTATACGAGCTGCTCTTCGAACGAGTTGAAACCGCAAGCTTTATGTGTGCCTATGATACGCCGGGATGGGAGGGGTGCCCTTCGGCGCGGAGCGGCATCTATGAGAGCGTGCGAAACCGTGGTTGGAGCGCGCTCGTATACACACGCAGCGACGATGAACGCGCAAAATCCCGCGAGGAGAGCGCACGTCGTATTCGGACGGAGCCGGTGTTGCGTGTCAGACCGCATCATCTGATGTGTATGAGCTGCTGGTACGGTGCAACCGACGGTCGCACGGCGAGAACAAACGATACGCTCGACGTCGTCTGGGAGCGCATCAGCAATGATCCGGATGTCGAGATCATGCTCGTCGAAGGGAACTGCGAGGCCTGTCACTGCTGCGATGGTTTCCATCCGGAGAGCACACGGTGCGTTCATGCGTGCGGGCTGATCCGAGATTACAAAAAAGACCTGGACGTATTCCAGAAGCTCGGGTTGATGCCGGGAGACCGGATGAATGCCCGGGAATTGCTCACGCTGCTCTACGAACGGGTTCCTTCGACGCGCGAGATCTGCGGATACGGAGACGGAA
The DNA here is from genome assembly GCA_964387575.1 of uncultured Spirochaetales bacterium. Lineage (GTDB taxonomy): Bacteria > Spirochaetota > Spirochaetia > ARS1246 > ARS1246 > CAYLZA01. The sequence continues at coordinate 1,725 of CAYLZA010000259.1, forward strand.
TCGTGACAAGCAGGGAGTGGGAGATTTGCGGTGGTTCCACCGGTAACCGGGGATACGAAAAAGCGCGCAGAGATTATTTAGCCCGCTGATCCGTGTAGCGGGAGGCTCAATAGAAAACGATACCCGCAATATGGTTTCCGAGAGAATGCCAGGGAACCACATGGTGTCCGCTTCGTACGTACCGGTCCGACCCCAGATACACCAGGGAGGTAGATGCGCACCGGTCATCCGCCAGCTGCTGATAAACGTTTAATCCGGCGAGATACGAGCCATGCACAGTCTCCAACGATTTTACCTCGAACGCATCCCCATCGATCCACGATCGACCACTATATCCACTTCCCGGCCGTTGGAATCACGCCAAAAAAGCGGCTCCGAGATGCTTCCGCAATTGTTGATCACCTTGAGGCATTCCCCGACTGCGAACGTCTCGACTATGGGTCCCTTGTATGGGTGAGTCGGAAGCTCGTCTGGATCGGAAATCCGCAGTAAATAGCAGAGTAATCCCGTATCATACCAATACAGCTTGGGCGATTTCACGACTCGCTTCCCGAAGTTTGCAAAATGCGGCTTGAGCAAATAGACGAGACCCGATGCCTGAAGTACGGAAAGCCACGACTTTGCAGTAGGCTGAGATATACCACAGTCGACGGCCATACTGTTAAGATTCAAAGTTTGGGAGACTCTCGCCGCCACTATGCGAACGAACCTTTCAAAAGCCTCCAGATCTCCGATATTGAGAACCGATCTGAGATCACGTTCTACAAACGTAATTGAGGATGTCACGACCTCCGGATAAAAACCGCGGGAAAGGGTGCTCTGCCACGATCCATCTTTTTTTTATCATACTGATATCGCAAGCCACCGAAAATCTTATGTCAATTCAAAATTCGATTTTGAAAAACAGCAAAACCGAGTTTTGCTGTTTCGCTCACCCGCAAAAACACAAGCCGATTTCAGATTGATTTAAGATTCCGGTCCGAACGTAGGGGTAACCGAGCCGGATCGATATCAGTAATGCGTCGACCGCCCGGAAAAACCACATATCATGCAGGAGCATAACATGAGACGATTTACATTATTATTCCTGGTGTTGCTTGCGGCGTTCGGAATGTCGCTCAGCGCACAGGAATCGACCGAGGTTCAAGAAAGCGAACCGGAGCAGATGGCGATTACGGTAGATGCCGGTTTGGGGTTTCCCACTCAGCTGGCGGTCGGGCTGTACTGGCCGAACAACATGTTTGAGCTTCCGAACGGCATTCTTTCGGGAATAGAGGTGTCCGTCGGATACGGGACACCGATGAAAGCCCCGATAATCTTTGCGAACAAAGATCAAAACGAGCTTACCGACTATGCGTATACCAACTTTCCCGATCCTGCACCTGATTCGATCGGAAACGGATTCGGATTACGTTCCTATCTCACGGTGCTCGAGCTCGATCTCGGTTTCGCATCATTGCCGATGAAAACCGGTTTCCTGATCAGCGGTGGTACTATCTCCGGATCTGATGATTCGAAGTACATGCTGCTGGACTTCATGCTCGGTGCGAAGATACAGGCGGAGCTGAGCTCATTCAAACTATTGAAACCGTATCTCGAGCTGGGTATCGGTGGAGGAAGCGCGACGCCGATGAATGACGCGGCAAAAGAAGCAGTTAGCGGACTCGACTACAACACCGGATTTTACGCCACGTGGGATACGGATGAATACACCAAATGGTGGAACGGTCGATTCAACTATACGAACGTTATGCTGAACGTCGGCGTTCGTTACGAGCTTCCGTCGTTCTGGAACAGGAAAAAGGACGAACCGAAAGAAGAAGAGACCGCTGAGCCGGAAACGATGGAACTGATCAGCGAGTTTCAGTTCCCTGAATGGTTGATGGAACGAGGCGGAATGACATATTTCCCCGACGGAGCTACGAATCCGCTGGCCGGCTCGGTCATCGTAGGACCGCAGAAAGTGTTCCGCAATTACTCCTTTAAGCATCAGAGCTCGTATAAAAGCGATAAATTCAACTACAAGTATAAGCCGGAAAGCATCGTGGAAATAGTCCAGGCGGATGAAGAGATATACCACGTAATTCTCGAAAACGATGCCGGAGACGAGATGGAGTACAAGCTGTATCGTCTCGACAAAGGTGAGACTACGACGATCGATGGTGAGGAAATCGATCCGGTAGACGACGGCGTCTACTTCGAAGGCAACGAGTATCACACGATGGACATGGACATGTAACGGCGTAATTGTTGGTCCGCGGTACGCAGCAGTCGATGCCGGCCGACAGCGGCTAACATCTCCAGGAGCCACCGCCTTTTTTGGCGGTGGCTTTTTGTGTGGTCGCTCGATTTCAACGAGCGGAACGACCGCAGTGGCGTCGGCAGCCAGCCTGATCGCTATTCTACACCGACCTCATTCCTTGACCGAACCGCCGAGAAGCCCTTTGATAAAGAATCGACCGAGAAAAATGTAGATAACCACAACCGGCGCGGCCGCGATAATGGATCCGGCCATCGGGAGATTCCACGTGACCGCCTGTCCACCTGCAAGCTGCGCCAGCCCCACCGTTATCGGATTAGCCGACTGCCTGGTCAGCGTTATGCCCCAGAGAAACTCGTTCCAGATCTGCGTGAACTGCCAGATGCCGACAACGACGAATCCCGGGATCGAGAGTGGAACCATAATACGGAGATATATGCCGTAAAATCCCGCACCGTCGATTTTTGCCGAATCGAGTATCGATGACGGTATTTGTGCGTAAAAATTACGGAATATGAGCGTAGTTATCGGTATTCCATATACTACATGCGCAAGAATCAGCCCCGGAAGCCCGCCGTATAATCCGATGGTACGCAGCATTTGAAACAGCGGTATGAGAATTATCTGATACGGGATATACATCCCGAGCAGGAACAACGTGAAAATCAATTCACTCGAGCGAAAGCTCCATTTGGCAAATACGTATCCGTTGAGGGATCCTACAAACGCGGAGAGAATCGTGGCGGAAAATGTCAATATAACACTATTGATAAAATAACGCCCGAGCACTTCATATGCATCAACGAAGCTTTGCCAGTTCGGACGGGATGGGAATTTCCATGCTTCGGCAAGCGATATATCGGCGGGATGTTTCAATGCGGTAATAGCCGTCATATAGATCGGGACGAGGTAAAACAACAGAAAAAGAGCGATCACCAGATAGAGCAGGAATCGATATATGTTTATACGTCTTATCGTCATTTTACGCCGCTCCGTT
>CAYLZA010000260.1:0-4977 GCA_964387575.1 uncultured Spirochaetales bacterium
GCGCATCCCCGGCAACACCGATACGCAGAACTCCCGCTCCTCCGGGAGCTTCGGTCATATCTGCAGGGGAGAGATCCGCGTGCGGTGCGCAACTATTCCGGATTGCATGTGCAACGGTGGAAGTAACCGGATGTCCGTCGGCGGGATATGCGATGACGGTAGTTGATGAAACGAGTTGCTCGAGGGTATTCGTCGCTGAAGACATTTCGTTCTCCGTAATTCAAAGGTTTGCCGACTCACCGATAGTCGTTGTGGTCGCCGGCTCGTGACATAGGTATAGTGCGTTTTTTTATATCACGCATCGTGGGCATCCGTCTTTACCTTTTCAGAATCGATGCTACTTGATAAGCTATGTCTCACAAAGAGAGGAATCAAATGGATTTTGAAATACTGAAAAGACTACATGTGGAAAATGAAAGCAAGGTCGTTTTATTCATAATGGACGGGCTCGGAGGGCTTCCTTCAGGATCAGAAGGAAAAACCGAGCTCGAGGCGGCACACACACCGAATCTGGACGCGCTTGCGGCCAAAGGAATATGCGGACTGCACGAGCCGATCGGTCCAGGTATTACCCCGGGAAGTGGTCCGGCGCATCTGAGTATCTTCGGCTACGATCCGATACAGCATCAGGTCGGTCGCGGCGTACTTTCCGCGCTCGGCATCGAGTTCGATCTGCAGGAAGGAGATGTCGCCGCGAGAGGGAATTTCTGCACGATCGATAAGAACGGTCTCATAACCGATCGTCGTGCCGGTCGTATACCGACCGAGACGAATAAGAAACTGTGCGAAAAACTCAGAACTATAAAGGTTCCGGGCGTAGAAGTGTTTGTCGAACCGGTAAAAGAATATCGGTTGCTTCTCGTCCTTCGAGGCACAGGGCTCGAAGGTGCGATTGCCGATACCGATCCGCAGCAGGTCGGGAAAGAACCGCTCGATCCGCGGGCATACGATTCGGCTTCGGAAAAAACGGCCGGGCTCGTAAAGCAGTTTCTCGAACAAGCTCGTGAGGTCCTGGCGAACGAGAAACCGGCGAATATGCTCACGCTCAGAGGTTTTGCCTCCAGACCGAGCTGGCCCACGTTCCCGGAGGTTTTCGGGGTACGAGCGGCGGCAATTGCCGGATATCCGATGTACCGCGGCGTGGCAAAACTGGTGGGGATGGACGTCCTCGACACCGGCTCCGAAGTACCCGAAGAGCTCGATACGCTCGAGAAGCGGTGGAACGACTATGATTTCTTCTATTTTCATGTGAAGAAAACCGATAGCTCGGGAGAAGACGGAGATTACGACAAAAAAGTCCACATTATCGAAGATGTGGACAAGCAGATACCGAGACTCCTCGATCTCGATCCGGATGTTGTCGTCGTAACCGGAGATCACTCCACACCGTGCGCGATGCAGTCTCACAGCTGGCACCCCGTTCCCGTGTTGATAAGCGGGAAGAACTGCCGAACCGACTCGGTAACAACATTCGGCGAACGTGCCTGCATGGCGGGTGGTCTCGGACCTCGGATACCCGGAACGGCTTTGATGCCGATTGCAATGGGACACGCCGGCCGTTTTGAAAAATTCGGTGCTTGATTTTTCTACTCGGATTTACAATGATTGGGTTATAAAAAACCCGATTACGGTACCTTAAAAACGTACAGCTTCGCAAAAACCCGGAAAACAAAACGGTACCGATAGGTGGAGTTATGAAAACCTTTCGTATTGTTTGTGCGGTACTGTTGCTCTTTGGCCTTCTTGCTTTCACCGTCTACGGTGACGAAGCCGGAAGCCGTCTCTTGTCGTTTACCGTATATCCGGTGGCGGATATGGGTATCGGCAGCTATCCGGCCTTTCCCGACTACGGGCTCAAAGCTTCGCTCGAGTATTGGTTGCCCTCGATCCCGTTGAGTTTTTTCGGCAGTTTCATGACTTTGTACCAACTCCTCGATTACCTGTACTCGATAAGCGAATCACCGCTTTTTTCGATACAGGCGAATGGGGGAGTTGCGGTCGACTCTTTCGAAGACCTGTCGGGAATCAGGGCGATCTACGGGGGCCTCGGTCTCGGGGCTAATATCCCGCTGGTGGAAGGATTTTCTCTCAAAGGCCATTTCGAAGGCGGGTATTTTGCGCCGCAATCGTGGGTATATCAATCCATCGAAATGGACTCCGGATTCTACCTCGGTGGTCAGCTCGGAGTACAGCTGAGTCTCGGGAAGATGCTCAGTCTCGGAATCGGCGGCCGGTATGCTAGACGGACGGCGACGGTCGGGTATGAGGAGAGAGTGTATCAGTCACTCGGCGCATTCGTGGAAGCCTCCGTGCATATCCAGGGGGAGGAGCGGGTTATCCCCGAGTCGGAAACACCTCCTTCGTTTTCGTTCAATAAACGCACAACCTACGTCATACGTGAGATCGACGGCGAAGAAGTGCGGGAGGAAATAGAAACCGATGCAGCGATCGATATCGCCGATGTGCAATTCTCGAACGTGTTTCCGGTGCTCTATAAGTACTACGATGATAATCCACTCGGGCTCGTAACGATAAAAAACGACAACAATGTACCGGCGACTGATGTAAATGTCTCACTGTACGTAGACGAGTATATGAATGATCCATGGCTGTGTGCGGAAATTGCGGAAGTACCGGCGCAGAGCGAAGTGACGGTCGATCTGTACGCGCTTTTCAACAAAGACATAATGGAAACGACCGAACGCACCAAGGTATCTTCGAAGACGATTGTAGAATACACGGTTAACGACCAGCGCCTGGCATCCGAACGGGTGGATTCGGTTCGCGTGGAACGTCGGAATGCGATTTCCTGGGACGACGACAGACGTGCCGCCGCCTATATCACGACCGGGGATCCCGTGGTGCTCCGGCTTGCCAACAATATTTCGAGCTGGATCAGCGATGTTTCAGCCGACTCCATAAACAAGAACTTGACATTCGGTATCGGCGTGCATGAGGCTATGCGGCTTCATGGGATATCGTACGTCATCGATCCGACCACGCCGTACATAGAACTATCCGAAAACACATCCGCCATCGATTTTCTCAAGTTTCCCCGTGAGACGCTCTCCTATCTCGCGGGGGATTGCGACGATCTATCCATACTCTACAGCTCGCTCATGGAGGCGGTCGGCATATCGACCGCGTTTATTACTATACCGGGTCATATCTATATGGCGTTCTCACTCGGGCTTCCACCGGAGGAGGCGAGAAAGACGTTCAGTAATCACGACGATTTTATCTTCAGGGACGGACAAACCTGGTTGCCCTTCGAAATCACCAAAACCGACGGCACGTTTCTCGAGGCGTGGCGCGAAGGTGCGCGAGAATGGAGAGAATTTTCGGCAAAGGATCAGGCTCAATTCTACCCCAACAGTGAATCGTGGCTCGAATACGAGCCGGTACAGATGCCCGGAGATGTGCAGGCGATTTCGTTGCCCGACAAGGACGAGCTCGTGGAAATCGTACAAAACGAGTTGAACCGATACGTGGAGCGGGAGCTCTACTCGAGGGTCGCTGATCTCGAGGAGCGAATCGAACGGACCGGAAACCCGAAATATATGAACCGACTGGCTGTTCTCTATGCTCGATACGGTCTCTACGACAAAGCGATCGAGGAATTCGAGCGGACGCTCGAGCAACGCGATTATCTGCCGGCGCTCGTAAACATCGGTAATATCCACTACATGAAGGACGACCCGAAAAAAGCGCTCATGTATTACGAACGTGCGTATATTCAGGCTCCGGATAACGCAAAAATTCTCCTGAGTCTTGCACGTACGCACAACGAGATGGAGAACTACGGAACTGCGAGAGATCTGTTCGAAAAACTGCAGGAGGTCGATTCGAAGCTCGCATCGGAGTACATACATCTGATGGTTGGCGGCTCTTCGGGAGGCCGAGCTTCCGATGCCGGCTCGCGTGATTCGGTTCTCTGGATCGAGGATGAATCGGAGGCTGAAGAAACGGAAAAGAACTGATTAGCTCGGCCCCGTCGTGCGAGCCGTTGAATGGGTTGCCGCTAATCGGCGGGCTGCGTGCCGCCCACCGGCCCGGGTGCGCCGCGGCCGCATGGACCCGCTATTCGGCTCCGCCTGAAAAGGAGGTCAACTCGCTGAGCCGCCTATGCATGTCGGCGGCTTTTTCCGGATGAGACTCCGATACGTCTTCGAGCTCGTCCGGATCGTTGTCGAGATCGAATAACATTGTCGAACCGTCTTCGTGAAGAACGAGCTTGTACCGCGTATCGACAAGCGCACGCCACGATATACCCTGCTTTGAATTATCGAGACCCGAAACAATACAGTCGCGATGCGTATCGGATTTTCCCTCGAGCACCGGTTTGAGGCTGCGTGCGTCGGTTGAAGACGGCGGTACTCCTGCTCCACGGCTGGATTCCGGGTCGGGCTGCCACGGCATATCCGCGCCGGCAAAATCGGTCATCGTTGCCGCCAAATCGTGAATCATGACCGGTGTTTCGTGAACTACGTTTTCCGCGCATCCGGGACCGGCGATGGTAAGCGGTACATGCACCGACGGTTCATAGTATGTTTGTTTACCGAACAGCGTATGGTCGCCGAGCATCTCGCCGTGATCACTCGAAAAAATAATTATCGTGTTGTCGAGCTCTCCCCGTTTTTCGACCGCATCGATGAAATCACCGATTCGGGCGTCGATGTTTTCGATCATCGCCGCATAGTTCTGCCGGTTACGGAGCAGGTCTTCCGACGAGTAATCATTCCAACGTCCATACGACGAGTCCGTAGAACGAGGCTCCACTGCGCCGACCGGTGGCGGGAAATCGACACCATCCCATCGTTCGCGCATTGTTTCGGTTACATCCATCGGGTTGTGGGGCCCGGCAAAGTTGACCACGAGATGCCACGGAGTGCCCGTCGGTATCGATTCAAGAATATCGAGGCCGTTGCGCGTTATCCAGTTGTCACAATACGCGTCATCGGGAAGCGATGTCGTATA
>CAYLZA010000261.1:0-4971 GCA_964387575.1 uncultured Spirochaetales bacterium
ATCGAGCTCGATCTCGAAAGCGAAGACGAGCTTGACGAGAAGACCGTCGAGCTCGACGAGCTTTTCGGCAGATACGATCTTTCGATCGACAACACCTGGGCCGGATTCGAGCAATCGGATATGGAGCAGATGAAGCGATTCCGTCACGCGCTTCCCGAACGGATCAACTCGATCATCGCCGAGCGAAAACGATCGGATACCGGGATAACCAAGATTGGAACCGACATGGCCGTGCCGATTTCGGCTCTCGAGGAGATGCGTTATGCTTATGCGTCTACGCTCGAGGAAGCAGGGCTGGAGTTCTGTATGTTCGGTCACATCGGGAACGGACATCTGCACGTCAACGTGCTCCCCCGCTCGAGCGAGGAGCATCATCGCGGCTACGAGCTCTACTACGAGCTGGCGAAAAAAGCGGTCGGTTTCGGTGGGAGTGTATCCGCAGAGCACGGTATCGGAAGGCTTAAAAAGCGGTTTCTGTCGGTTCAGTATGAAGAAAAAGAAATCGATGCGATGCGACAAGTCAGACGTTTCTTCGATCCGGCGGGAAGGCTCAATCCGGGAGTGCTGTTCGATTAACGCGCTCTTAGTCCAGTATTTTCTCCGCTTCCTTTAATGCCCAGTTCTTGAACTTCTCGTAAGAAAGCTCGAACTCCGTCGGGCCGAGATTTATATGTTTTTGCCCCGCGTGCTCAGTCAAACAGTACGATCCGAGAATCGATGATTCTACGTTGAGGCTCAGTATCGGTTTTTTTTCGTCTTTGGGAAAAAAAAGCAGTCTGAAATGGTACGGGCTCTTGCGTCGTCCCGAGCTCGGGAGCTCGAGGGCAACCGCCCGATAATCATCGTATTTGAATCGTTCCCGGACGGTTCCGCTGAGAATTTGCTGCATCCATGTGAGATCGGAGATCGGTTCCATTCCGCCATCTCAATCCCCTCCCAACAGCAATTTTACCTTAGTACATGTATAGTATATAACAACCCCACATGGATGTGTAGTTTTTTTTCTTACGGCTTCGTGGCTGTTTCGATTGGCATGGTTGACCGTGGTGGTTGCGGAACCGGCCGACCATCTGTTCTTTCCAATTTGACTGATCTACCGCGTCCGTCGGTCAAAATCGATATCGATATGCTCCTCGATTCAATAAAGTCCGACTAAATGGTCTGCTATTACGATTCAAGCATACTTTTATCGGCGATCCTCGAACAACGTCCCAAGGACGAGCTTGCAAGCTGTTGGGACTAATCACGACATTCAACTGAGCTGCGCCGCCGGATTTACTCGGGTTCGGATTTACGCGGGTTCACGCCGGTTTCATGGCGCCCCCGGCATAATACGCGCGTCGGCGCACATGGCTCTCAATACGGCATCTCTTCTATCGAAATCGTCTTCCGTGATACTCTGCACCATGCTCGAACTGATTACTGACATTATCGATGCCGAAAAAAAGGCGGAAGAAATCGTTTCGGAAGCTAAACAGGATGTATCAAAGCGAAAGCAGGAGAATGAGGAAGCGCTCCAGAAAAAACTCGGTGAAGCCAGAGAAGATGCGCGAGAAAAGGCGAACACCCGCATAGCCGAGGCACGAGAAAAAGCGGAAAAGCAAAAATCCGATGCCCGCAGTGCCGGCGGGATGAATCTCGATGCATTTGTAACCGACAACCACGAGGCGATTGAAACGGTTATCGACGGAATTGTCGACCTGGTTACGACACCGGAGTATTCGAGGGAATAACCTGTGGGACGACTCGGGACATACGCTTTTGTAAACGCGAAGCTCAAGACGCGTATCAGCACAATGATGACGCGCGATGATCTCATCGCACTCGCAAGAAGCGGTTCGGTTGATGAATTGATATCGCAGCTCGATGGAACCCGCTACGCGGGAATCGTGAGTGTCTATCGGGAAACGGGCGATCTCGGGTTGTGTGAGTTGCACCTCCACGAGTCCGAAGTGGCTGTCTACGAAGAGGCTTCATCGTATCTCGAAGGCTCCCCAAAGCGGGTTACCGAAGAGCTTTTGCGGCGTTTCGAGGTGGAGAACCTCAAATCGGCCGTGCGGCTCTGGTTCGAACGTGTTGTCCGGGGAAGAGGCATCGAAGAGAAGATCAACTATCTTTCGACTAAACCGCCGGTGGACGATATTGCGTACGCGGATCTCGTCTCCGCGGATTCCATCGACCATATAGCCGAGCTGCTCGAATCAACGCCGTACGCCGCCGTCGTAAGGAATCGTGGTGCCGAGGTGATGCGTCGTTCATCGCTCTTTCCTCTCGAAATCGAGCTCGACAGGTTTTATTTCAAGAGGCTCACCGAGGCTATAGAAGAACTGAGCGATCGCGATCGAACCGTCGCCCGCGCACTTATCGGAATACAGATCGATGTAGAGAATGTAGAACGGATTACGCGGCTAGAGCAGTTTCACGATTTGTCCCCTGAAGAGATTGCCGCTGCGGTCGTGCCGTCTCGATATGCAAATATCGACGCGGAGATGCTCGAGGATACCGCACAGGGGAAGGCTGGAGAAGCGGTAATTCAACGTTTTCGTAGCAGCTTTCCCGGGATTTCGGGACTGTTTTCGACGGAGTCGGGAACCGATATGCTTTCGAGGCTCTCACTCATCGAAAAGGTGCTGGAAGAGGCGCTCAACGAGACGATCCGTAAGACGCTCGGCGGCTACCCCTTTACAATAGGAATCGTTCTCTCGTACTGTATTCTCGCCGGTCTCGAAATCAATCGCATTATGAAAATACTGAATGCAAAACGTTACGGCATGTCCGGGGAGAGGATCGCGCAAATCTTATGATGTTTCCAACGCCGATGATACAGCTGGTCGCGGTCGTACTCGACCCCGATGTGGACGCTGTTACCAAAGCGCTGCTCGATGTAGGCGTACTTCATTTTATCGATATACGTGAGCAGATACCGCAGGCAGCGTCAAAGCTCGAGCGTATCGAACAGGAGGTAACGGCGGGAGAAGCAGCCGAATTGCGAAAACGTATCGAAGGTATACTTTCGGTGGTACATCGCAACCCTGCCGAAGAGACCCGTTTGTCGATCGAGCATATCAAGACACTCGATTTGGAAAAGGCGCGCAGCTCTCTCGATCAGATTACCGGTAAAATCTCGGAGCTCCGCAATCGACAGAGCGAAATGCAGCAGGAACTTCTCAAGCTCGAAGACATGCGCCGGCAGCTCGAGCTTTTCGGAAACATAAGCGCCGGATTCGGCAGCGGATCGAGATTCTCATATCTGTCGTTCCAGACGGGAAGTCTCGAAAAGGAGTCGGCGGATGGTCTTCAACAGGAACTACGACGATATCCTTCGGTGTGCGTGGAAACCGGAATCGAAGACGATACGGCCTTCTTGTTACTCATTTCAATGAAACGCGACGAGAAAGCGATTGACGAGCTTCTCGAACGTTACGGTTGGCACGACGTAGATCTCAGCAGCAAGCTCGATGAGCTCGATTCGGATGTAACCGGATCGCTGGATAAACGGATCAACGAAGTACGGTCGGAACGGGACAAAGCGGCTGAGCAGGTATCGACAACGATCAATGAAAAGTCGCAGGCTCTGTCCGAAATGTGGCAGACCCTCAGGCTCAACGAGCTCTACGCCACCGTTCAGTCCTACTACGCACGCACAAGCAGAACCGTGCTTTTTTCAGGGTGGCTCCCCTCTTCGAAGCAGTACATCGTCGACGGAAAAATCCGTGAAACCTGCGGTAGCCGTTGTCTGCTCGAGTGGAATCGACCGAAGGAGGTGGAGGCGGAAAACGAAGAAGGAACAGCCGTTCCGGTCGAGTTGCACAATCCGAAGTTCCTCGCACCGTTTCAGCTTCTCGTACAGAACTACTCGATTCCCGAGTATGGAACGGTCGATCCCACACCGTTTGTTGCGATTGCCTATCTGGTTATGTTCGGTCTTATGTTCGGCGATGCCGGACACGGGCTGATACTCGCTCTGGCGGGAATCGTCGGAAGGGTGCTCTACACGAAACGGAACAATGTCCGGAAGCTCCTTACACTCCTGATATGGTGCGGCTCGGCTTCGATCGTTACGGGCGTGCTGTTCGGCGCCTATTTCGGTATGCAGTGGTTCGAGCCGATCTGGTTCGATTATCACGGTATCGTTTCGGGGCACGGCGGGGGAAGGTTGGTTGGCTCGATCTACGACGTGCTTGCGATCACCATATATTTCGGTATTGCGGTAATCGCTCTCGGGCTCGTACTCAACTGGATCAATCTGGTTTCAAAGAAACGGTGGTTCGAGCTCGTCTTTTCGAAAGGTGGATTGATCGGAGGTGAGATATACGCGGCGGGAGTGATTGCGGCTCATTATTTCGTCCGTCACGACTACAAACAGCTTCCCGACACGGAGCTCCTCTTCTTCTTTTTGGGTATACCGGTGTTGTTGTTGGCCCTGAAGGCACCGATAGATCATATTATCAAACGACGCAGAGGCGAAGCGGAAACACTTCACCCGCTCTCGATTGTCGATTTTGCGATGGAGTGGATCGTCGAAATACTCGAAATTTTTTCGGGTTACCTTGCAAATACAATTTCATTCATGCGTGTTGCCGGGCTCGGTATCGCACATGAAGCATTGATGATCGCGTTCTTTTCGATCGCGGAAATGACGGGAACGGCGACCGCGTCGGGAACGAGCTATACGATCTGGTCGGTACTGGTGCTTCTCGTCGGTAACGTGCTCGTCATCGTTCTCGAAGGATTGTCCGCGGGTATCCAGTCCCTGCGATTAAACTACTATGAGTTCTTTTCGAAATATTTCAGCGGTACCGGACGTGCGTACAAACCGGTCTCACTCGGGACTACCGAGTAAGATGCGACGGATCATCGCCGGATACCGAATAAGGCTACACAGATATGTGCGTAATTAAGGAGGGGCCGGATGAGCTCAGCTAAAAACATGTTCAAAAAACGGATTGCCGTCAGCATTGTATTTTTGTT
>CAYLZA010000262.1:0-4959 GCA_964387575.1 uncultured Spirochaetales bacterium
GATGCGCTCGTTACCCGGTGGACCGTTCGACGAGGACAAGATGCCTCTTTCGGATGCGGCAAAGGAAAAGCTCAACGAACAATACGGGCTCGACGGACCGCTTTATATGCAGTATCTGCGATACATGTGGGGCGTTCTTCATTTCGATTTCGGCATACCGTATCAGAGCCCGGGGGAGACGGTGGTGGAGCTCCTCGGCAGAGCGTGGCCGCCGAGTCTGACACTCGGTGGGCTGGGGATGGTCGTAGGAACGCCGATCGGAATTCTGCTCGGGATTGCCGCAGCCTTGCGCCGGAACTCGCCGATCGATTACACCGCATCCTTTGTCTCTACGATGGGCATTACCATCCCGATATACGTAATCAGCCTCATGCTCATGTTGATCTTCGGTGTGTGGCTCGATTGGCTCCCGACAAACGGCTGGGGTGAGCCGAAGGCGTGGATCCTCCCGATAGCCGCCTATTCCGTAGTACCGATCGCCGAGTTCGCGCGATTCACCCGTTCGAGCATCCTCGATATCATGAACCAACCGTTCGTGACCGTGCTTCGAGCCAAAGGGCTTCCCGAACGAAAGGTCATTTTCCGTCACGTTCTGAAAAACGCATCAATCCCTATGGTCACGATTTTTTTCCCGATGTTCATCGGAATTGCTACCGGGACGATCTTCGTAGAGAAGATGTTCCGCGTTCCCGGGCTCGGAAATTACTTCGTTTCGAGTATCACCACGCGTGACTATCCGATGGAAATGGCGCTGGTACTCCTGCTGACGTTGCTCGTCGGTATCGCATATATCATAACCGATATTCTCTATACGGTTCTCAATCCTCGAATTCGGGTAAAATCGCATGAAGAGTAAGCGACGAAGTCCCGCCTTTTATGCAGTGCAGCGATTCCTCGACAACAAATCCGCGTTGGTTTCGGGGATTATCCTCTCGATCCTCGTGTTGATGGCGATTTTCGCTCCGGTTGTGGCAAAAACTCCGCCGGACAAACAGGCATTCCTTTCCGATGTTTTCGCGTTTCCATCGTGGAAACATCCGTTCGGTGTCGATCCGGTCGGGCGTGATTTCTTCTCACGGGTCATTTACGGAGCGCGTGTTTCGATGGGTGTCGGGGTGAGCTCGGCGATTATCAGCCTGATCATCGGGCTACCGCTCGGTGCGATTGCAGGATTCAGAGGCGGCGCTGTTGATTGGGTGGTAATGAGGTTGGTTGAAATATTCAGCGTCGTCCCGCCGCTTCTGGTCGCTATTATCATTGCTGCTATTCTCGGTGGCGGCGCAATCAACATAATACTCATCTCATCGGCCTTTCTCTGGGTGCATACCTGCAGGCTCGTCCGGGGGCAGGTGATGGCGTATAAGCGACGCGAGTTTATCCAGGCATCGCGTGCGTTAGGCGCATCCTCGACGTATATCATCCGAAAGCATCTGGTTCCGAACAGTGTTTCTCCAATCATCGTGGGATTTGTTCTTGCGATTCCCCGTGCTATGATGATCGAGGCCTCGCTGAGCTTTCTCGGTGTCGGCATCAACCCGCCGATACCGAGCTGGGGTCAGATGATCAGTGCCGGATTGAACTATATGTTCTACTACTGGCATCTCGCGGTGTTTCCTACGGTGTTTTTGGCGATAACGGTTCTCACGACCACGCTGTTCGGGGACGGTTTGCGGGATGCGGTGGATCCGACCATGAAGGGAAAATGAGCAACCAGAAAAAGAGCACGAAACGTCCGACCCGGCGCGATGTTGCGGAGCTTGCCGGAGTTTCAACCGCAACGGTATCCTATGTATTGAACAAGACGCAAAAGGTTCCCGAACCGACTGCGGAACGGGTCTGGGCGGCGGTACGCGAGCTCAATTACACACCGGATCTGGTGGCGAGAAGTCTCGTAACCCGCGAATCAAAGCAGCTGTCGATTGTTCTCAACAATATCAGAAATCCGATCTACGGCGATCTGATTCTCGGATTCGAGAACGAGGCGATATCCAACGGGTATTTCGTAAATATCTGCACCGGAAACCGAAATGTCGACGATTATATGGAAAACTTCGCCGCCCGACGGATCGATGGGATCTTCGTGGAAACCCTGCCGGAAAAATACAATATCGAAGAAATCGACAAGCTCATCGCCTCCGGGATCAGAGTAGTGCTATTCGGTCACACCGATATTGACCTCAGAAGAGTATCGTGCGTTGAAACCGATTATATCGACGCACTCGAAATAGTAATCGATTATTTACATGGTCTCGGCCATACCGAGATTGCATATCTGAGCGGTCTCGAGCCGGAGCAGAAGTACGATAGACGGATCGAAGGTTATCTCACGGCGCTTACAAATCGCGGCATCGATAACGGCAACGAGCTGTTGTTTACCACGAACAAGCCGTCGGATACCGACGTGGAGGACGGTCGAAACCTGGCAAAAAAATTCGTCGATTCGGGAGTACGCGCTACCGCCGTCGTCTGCACCAATGACCTTATGGCCACGGGCGCTCTTGCCCGGTTCAAGGAAGCGGGAATACGGGTTCCGGAGGATGTATCGATCGTAGGGATCGATAATGCATATATAAGCGAGATCACCGACCCGCGGCTTACCACCCTTTCCATCTCGTATCGTGAGGTCGGGAGAAAAGCGTTCGAGCTCCTCTACGCGGATATCAAAAGCGATGTAAAAGGCTATTATCTGAACAAAACAGAGCTCGTCGTCAGGGAATCTACCGCACCGCCGATTATCCGGCAGCCCGGTTAATCGAGCTACCGGATGTTCGGGCTACTGGCTCATCACGAGCTCGAGGGTCGCTGGCGGCTCCGGGACGCCGACTTTCCCGCCCGTTTGTGTCTTCCTCCCCGATACGACAACCCGTGATCCGAACCGTCGGCTGATCCTCGTAATACGGGTTGCGGTCCACTCTGCATCCTCGGTCGAAACATACGCAAGGCTGAACTTCCGTTTATTGTAAGGATGTATGATCAGTGACTCGAGAGCACCGTCTACGCCGACCGTCGGGAAATACCCGAGCACGATATCGGTTCGATATTTGTCGTGACCGGATATACCTTCGTAATCGTTTATGAAATCTCCGCATCCGTAAAGAATGAGACGATCCCGATACACTTCTATGCCTTTCGGGTGATGCGACGAATGACCATGGACGATATCGACCGCCGCATCGTCGATGAGCGCGTGCGCAATTTCGATATGACGACTCGGTATCTCATATCCCCAGTTTCCGCCCCAGTGAACCGACGCAACTGCGATATCCCCGGATCGCTTCTCCTGTCTGATTAGCTTCGATATCACTTCGATCGTTTCGGGTACGGTTGCCTCGGCGAGATGGACACCCGCCGAGGAAGGCCCGGTTTCCCATTCCCGGGGAATCCCGCTCGACGCCAACCCGACACCGACAACGATGATGTTTCGGCCGTTTTGTGCCACATCGATGACCGCCGGGTAGACCGCTTCGGTGTGATTTCCTCCCGCGCCTGCTGTCGATATACCGGCGTTTTTGAGTGCACGTACGGTGTCTGCAAGCCCCGCATAGCCCCAATCGAGAATGTGGTTGTTGGACAGCACACAGCAATCGATTCCGGCCGAGACCAATATGCCGGTATTAGCCGGATGCATCCGGTAGTGGATTCCTTTTCCGGGCCACGGTGCGCCGCGATAGGTTATGCTTGTTTCGAGATTGATGATCTTCGCATCGCTGTTTCGTATGGGACCGAGCGATTGACCCCAGATATAATCGGCGTCCACATTTCTCGGTATTACCCCGCTTACTTCTTCGGCGATGGCTACATAATCCCGTGCGTCTTTCACGTACGGCTCGTACAAACGGGGGGCGACCGACCTGCTGAATATCTGATCGATACCGCGTCCGGTCATGACGTCTCCGCAGAGGAAAAGCATTACGTCGTTATGATGATTATGGGTTGTATCGTCGTTGGTCGAATCATCGGCTGCGGTGTGAAACAGGGAGATACTCGAAAAAGCGAGCCCGAGAAGAACGGTTCCGACTCGTTTCGGAGCGAAACGCATAGAGTATTGTATAAGGTGCGAAGCGCCTACGTCAATGAAAAGAAAAATTAAGACACGGTGTTTGCCCTCTGTGGTATAATCCTCGGTAACAATGCAATCAAAGATCGATGTACTTATAGTCGACGACGAACAGCCGACTCGCGAAGGTATTCGAGACGGATTCGACTGGTCCGGAAACGGTCTCAGCGTTATCGGTGTTGCCGGTAATGCGTATGAAGCGCTCGATGCCATGGAAACGTCTCTTCCTCACATCATAATACTCGATATTAAAATGCCCGACATGGACGGTCTGCAGCTGCTCTCGATCATCAGACAACGATATCCGAACATTCGTGTTATTTTGATAAGCGGATATGATAACTTCGGCTACGCTCAAAAGGCGATTTCCGACCGTGCTTTTTGCTATATTCTCAAGCCGATCGACGATGAGTTGTTACTGAGCAAAATTCTCGAAGCCAAACGGGAGATCGTTGAAGAGCGGCGAAAAGTGCAGGAAGATGCGCTTCTGAAAAAACGATATGAAGAGAATCTGCCCGTGCTTCGAGATCATTTTCTCGGATTATTGGCGGACGGAAGACGAGCGCGCCTGGGAAACATGAGGGAAAGCGCCGAAACAATTGGTATTAGTCTGTATGCGTCTGAATTCCGTGTGGTTGCAATAGGGCTTGGCGACAACGATGGACACACAGTAGATCATTTCTCCTATCGACGATATGCAATCCTCGAATCATCACAAAAGATCTGCAGCGAACGATTCCTTTCGTATGCGTTCAATCTCGATAATCATATAGGAGTGCTCATCGGCGGAGAGGCACTCGAAGCGGAGGTGCTCACCGGTCTTGCCGAGGAGATTCGCAACTGGGTAAATGTCAATGTGGGCGTTTCGATGATCGCGTGTATAGGACCCGTTGTAGATCAGC
>CAYLZA010000263.1:0-3370 GCA_964387575.1 uncultured Spirochaetales bacterium
CCGTCCGGTAGTTACGGGAAGAGACCAAATCGGCGCGTCACATTTGGAACTCTTGGAGCGGAAGGCGCATTATTGACACCCCATATGCCCGGTGCTATCGTCAACGCGATATATGGATTTCTTCTTACGTCTGGAACGACGTTGCCGCCGGCAGAATACGTTACTCTGCGTCGGGCTCGACCCGAGATTACCCGCGGATGCTGCGGAATTGTCGGGAACTGCGATTACCGATCGGATTATCGAGCACAATCGTCGGATCATCGAATCGACTCATGCTTGTGCGGCGGCATTCAAACCAAATATCGCTTTTTATGAGCAATTCGGTCCGTCGGGACTCGAAGCGTTGCTCAAAACGATCGAGCTCATCCCGGACGACATACCGGTCATCCTGGACGCAAAACGCAACGATATCGGCGCGACTTCGCAGGCGTATGCAGTTGCCGTGTTCGAAACGTTCGGTGTCGACGCGGTGACGTTGAATCCGTATCTCGGACGGGACGCGCTCGAACCATTTCTCTCTTATCCGGAAAAAGGCGCTTTTGTACTTTGTCGTACATCGAATCCGGGTGCGTCTGAATTACAGGATCTGTCGATTGCAGATCGGGCACAATCTGCGATGCATCCGGGCGTTGTGTCGGAGGCACCATCTACGGGGGCTGCGTCTGAGGCTGTCGGACCGTCCGGGGGTGGTTCCGGGGGCACCACGGAAAGCGACGTTGACAAAGACGGGAAAATAGAACCGTTGTATGTACGTGTTGCGCGGATGTGCGCGCAGTGGGGTGACTCGGTCGGGCTCGTAGTTGCAGGAAACGATACGAAGGCGCTTACGCGAATACGGTCGATTCTGCCCGAAATCTGGTTTCTCGCGCCTGGTATCGGTGCGCAGGGAGGTACGGTCGAAGATGCGCTGCGTCGCGGAGCTCGTAGTGACGGGCTCGGAATCCTTGCGCACGTCAGCAGATCGATTGCCGGCGCCGAGGATCCTGAAAAACATGCGAAATCCCTCAGAGACGAGATCAATCTGGCACGGGAAAACGCGATGCACGAGGCGAAACCTGCGCATACAATCGACGTGTCCGTAGCGGAGGCGGAGAGAAGCGATCTCAAACGACGAGTGCTTACCGGGCTCGTGGATACCGGGTGTTTTCGTATTGGTGAGTTTACGCTCAAGTCGGGTGCACGATCACCGTTCTATATCGATTTGCGGCTTATTCCGTCTGATCCGCGTTTACTCTCGTTTGCCGGGAAAGCGTACGCGTCGCTTCTCCGCGGCGCCTCGTGCGACAGGATTGCCGCGGTTCCCACCGCCGGGCTGCCGCTCGGGGCGGCGGCCGCTCTCGAGACCGGGATACCGATGATCTATCCGCGGTTGGAGGTGAAAGGCCACGGTACGGGGACGAGAATCGAAGGAAGCTTCGCGCCCGGTGAACGTGTGGTGCTCCTCGACGATCTCATAACGTCCGGAACGAGCAAGATCGAAGCCGCGAAGGTGCTGCGGGACGCGGGGCTGATCGTTGAAATGCTGGTGGTGTTGCTCGAACGTGGAATCGCCGGGCGGCGTGAAATGGAGACCGCCGGTATCGAGCTTCGCTCGTTTGCACATATCGAAGAGCTTTTTGATACGGCACGCGATCTCGGCACCGCCGATGAGGCGACGCTGCGCGAGCTCTACGATTATGTAAAGGCCGGCGGCGGATGAGTTTTTTCAAAGCGGTCTGGGAATTCCTCTCGCGGACGATAGAGATCGGAACGTTTGAGCTTCCTTTCAGCTGGCTGACTCTTGCCGGCGCTGTATTGACCCTTATCGTAATGTATCTCGTGTACCGGTTGATTCTGGCCGGTGAGCGACGGCTGTTGAATGCGGTACCGGCGAAGGAGCATACGCAGCATCTCGTGCTCCGGTGGAGTCGCATAGGGCTTCGCATTCTCTATATTGTCGGGGTTTTCGGTGTAATCGGGTGGTTGTTCGGAGCCCGTATGTTCGAGTATCTCGGTTTGTCCGTCATCGGGATCGATCTATCGGCACTCACAGTTCTCTTTGGTGTGCTCGGTATCGGCGTCGGTTTCGAACTTCTTTTCCGGGGTTATCATCATCCTGGCACGCCCGATAAAGGAAGGCGATCGGATTCTCGTACAACAGCTCGATGCCACCGTCGTCCATATCAGGCTGCTTTCGACGATCATCATACCGAACTCACAGCTCGTGAATAATCAGGTCCACAATTACTCGTATGATAACAGACGGATTATCATCATCAATTCGGTCGGTGTTTCGTATGGTGCACCGGACCGACAAGAGTCGGGAGACGGCGGCCCCTCACGGTCTTCGTCGCGATAAAGAGGTGTAGTAAAACTGACAAAATCGGAGGGTGTGTAATGTTGGACTACTATTCGTTGGCCAGAATTGCCGATGGAAAAAGTTTGAGAGAATCGTCATGGAACAGGAGCGGAAGGAATCAGGATGCCTGGAGCATTGGACCGGGTGAAACCTGTCTGCTCGCCGACCTCGAAGGTCCGGGCATCATCAAACACATCTGGATGACGCAGCGCGCGAGATATCGTGAGTGTCTGATTCGCATTACCTGGGATGATGCATCCGAGCCGAGTGTTCTTTGCCCGTTGGGAGATTTTTTCGGTCTCGGACACGGAATCGTAAACAGCTATCAGTCGTTTCTTTTCACGGCATCCGCGGGACAAAACAATGTTTTTAATCAAGGCTGCGCACTCAATTGCTATGCACCGATGCCGTTTCACAAACGTGCAAAGGTGGAATTGGTCAACGAAAGCCCCGTCGAGCATCGACAGTTTTTTTATATCGACTATGAAAAAACCGAGGATGCGCCTACCGATATTGGATGTTTTCACGCCGAATTCAGACGGGAAAATCCGTTCGGCGGATGGGGACCTGAAATAAACGTTAATACTCCCCAAGCGAACATCGTAAACGCCGAAGAGCTCGCCTGGGATAACAACTATCTGATTCTTCAAACCGAAGGACGCGGACACTACATCGGTTGCAATATCTCGGTTACGAATTTCCAGGGAACCTGGTGGGGCGAAGGCGACGACATGATCTGGGTTGACGGATACAAGTGGCCCCCCGATCTCCACGGCACGGGAAGCGAAGATTATCTGAATCAGGCGTGGGGCATGCAGCCGAATGCGTTTATGCGAAACGGCTCCTCGATTTACGAGCATCATACCGGCGGGTATCAGACGAGCTATGTTCATCACATCGAGAATCCGGTTCGATTTTCCCGGGGGAAAGGATCAGCCAGATACCGACAAAGGCCACGCAGACCATGGCCAGGGCCAGGCCGTCCCGCTGTTCCTTCAGGAACAGCCAGGAGAGCAGGGCCAGAAAGATGGG
>CAYLZA010000263.1:3380-4949 GCA_964387575.1 uncultured Spirochaetales bacterium
GACGATCGAGCATGGACACGGGAATCATCTCGCAAACGAAATGTCGAGTGTTGCGTACTGGTACGCTACTGAACCCGCTGCGGCTGTAGCGGTACCTCCGGTCGAGAAACGGATGCCCGTACGAAGGGATTCGCTCGGGAACTGGCTCTATGATCGGGAAAATCAGATTACGAGTCGAAAAATCGAGCTCAATGATGAGATGCGGGAAATGAAAAAACAGTGGAAGGAACAGAAGGAGTCATGAAATCAATTCATCTGATATGTAATGCACACCTGGACCCGGTGTGGTTGTGGGAGTGGCAGGAAGGAGCCGCTGAAACACTTGCGACATTCAGGACGGCCGCGGATTTGTGTGAGGAGCTCGACGGATTCGTATTCAATCATAACGAAGTGATCCTCTATCAATGGGTGGAAGAACACGAGCCGGAGTTGTTCGAGCGGATTCGTACCCTCGTCAATGTGGGCAAATGGCACATCATGGGTGGCTGGTATCTTCAACCCGACTGCAATATGCCGAGCGGTGAATCGTTTGTGCGTCATGCCCTGCTAGGTAAGCGATACTTTCTCGACCGGTTTGGCGTTGAACCGAAAACGGCGATCAACTTCGATCCGTTCGGTCATACCCGGGGGCTCGATCCCGCACCGGAGGGGACGATTCCGGTCGTCGTGTACAATCCCCATCCCTGGCCGATCGAGGATTGTTTCGAGTGCGAATTCAACCTCCCCGATCAGAACTGGCGAAACAGCTTCACCACGCTCGAGGTTTTCGACGGTGAAATTGCGCTCCCGACCCAGGTTGAGAAAGAGCTCAGCAATCTCAATCTCGATTGGAGAAAACGAGTTGTGTTTACCGCTCGTGTGGGACCGCAGAGACCAGGCGATTCGACTGTCGGCCACGAGTGATAGAGAATCAGCGATCGAATCGTCCGGTTTCCGGCGGGGGCTCCGCTTCCGACGCAGCCGAAGGGACCTCTACTTCCACGCAACCGGGCTCCTCCTTTCGCGACGACGGGCGGTTTCTCTTTTTTTCGAGCTCGAAGCGGGAGCTGGTTATCGACAGGGAAACCGGGCTGATCTCCCGGTATCGTGTGGGGGAAACGGATTTTCTCGCACCCGACGCGTTCAGAGCATTGGTCATCGCCGATGATGAAGACCCGTGGGGATCGAACGTCCAGGAGTTTCGGCATGTAGTCGGTTCGTTCTCGCTGTTGGACAGAGAGGAGGGAAGCCGATTCTCCGGAATCGAAGACAGAACGGTGGACTCGGTGAGAATCATCGAAGTCGGGCCGGTCCGTACCGTGGTAGAGGCGGTTTTCGGTTATGGTCATTCGAGACTGTGCATCACATATCAAATCCCGCACGCGGGTACCGGTTTCGATGTTATCGTCCGGGCGCATTGGGCGGAAAAGAATCGAATGCTCAAGCTCTCGATTCCAACGCTCATCGACGATCCCGTATTGTTCGGGCAGGTCGCCTACGGAGTCGAAGAGCTTCCTTCGACGGGGAAAGAGCTCGTAACACAGAAATGGCAGTGCATTACCTCCGAATCGGAGAATATCGGAATCCGAT
>CAYLZA010000264.1:0-4935 GCA_964387575.1 uncultured Spirochaetales bacterium
CGTCGACCGACAGTTCGACTGTCTCGAGTCCTTAGAGGATTTCCACGCCCGGATCGAGATACATGTACCGAAAGCATCGGGACTAACGCCTTCGCCGGCTGCGCCGGAGCGAAAAACAGCCGTAGAGCGAGGGAAGGCGAGCTATCCGCCGCGCTACGAAACAACCGACTCCGAAATTGCGAGGTTGTTCGATGCGGTGGAATCGATATCCGGCACCAACCCATACATAAGATCATATGTGCAACCCGAGTCGGGAGCCGAATACACCTACGTTGGACTTCGTCCGACCGAGGACGACATCGAAGATCTGCGCGCAGTTATCGAAACGCTTCGCGAGAGAGATCCCGAAGGGCTCTGGTTGACGACGCGGGTGGGAACGTATCGCCCCGAAATCCTGATAACCTTTTTGCGTAACAAAGCGGTATACGGCGATCGAATCGAAACCATCGTTCATGAGCTTACCCACGCCGGCTCGGGACCGATGTCGCCGTTTATGCAACCGTCGTACTTCGAAGATAAGGCTGGGATCAAGGAATACGATTCGGTTCGCGGCTATTCGTTTCTGATCGACAACGAATGCGTGGGATTCGTTCTGCCGAGGGAGTACTTTCCGCGATCCGAGGTGTTGCGCTACATACCGGCCTCCGACCGGGGAGGGATGGAGGCGGCCTATCTTACCGGATCATCGGGAGCGCAGGATTTTCTCACCCTGCTCGATGAGATGAACGCGTATACGCGCGGGCTGAGAAACAACCTGACGTTGTACGATATGCAGCCCGCGGGGAAGGATCTTACCGGTCGACTGAAAAAGATCATCCTGTTCGTGGAGCTCTATCTCAAACACGCGCGCACGCAGGAAAAGGCGATGTATCGGGAATTACAGCGATCGCCCGAGCTCTGCGCGATCCTTTCAAAGCTGGTGTATAACGCTGAAATATCGATAGAAGAGGCGACGGAGCTCGTTCCGGAAATGCGGGACGAATTATACGATACGGTTTTTAATGTGCATTATGAGGAGCTCGAGTCGTTTTTGTCCTCCTCGTCCCTCGGCTCCGCCTATGAGCGCTACCGGGAGCTACCGTTTTCGCATATACCTCGAACGAATCCGATTCGGCGGTCGCTTATTGTTGCGTATTAAAAAAGTAATTACTAATCGGAGAGATATGCGGTAAATATAGATTGTAGGCATTGTAGGATTCGACATCTCTACCAGGAGTATTTTATGAAGTATGTAAAAGCAGCATTGTTTGTAACTATCACTGTACTAATCGTTTGCTTCGGGGTTTCGTGTTCGCAAAAAAACCCTGGTGACGTAATCTGGAGGATAGAAACGGAGGAATATATCGTTTCTCCTCCTGCAGTCGAGGAGCACATCGTGTATTATTGCTCGGATGCTGGTGATACCGCGTATCGAGTAAACGCCTTCGATACCGAGAACCGAGAGCTGATGTGGCGTTCGGATCCGGAATCTCTGCGTATGCCGGCCGATTACGCACCGACGGTAACAGATGAGCATGTAATCGTGAGTTTTCAAAGTGAAGGCGTTGTAATCGCATATAGTCGCAGTACCGGTGAGAAGCAGTGGGAGTATATGCTCGAACAGGCCGGCCGAAGCAAAGTCGTCGCGCCTTTTGGTGTTTCGCCGGGAATGGTGTTCTTCTGCTATCGAAACGATGTCGATAAGACGGGCGGAATCGATGCCGTTAATACGCGCACAGGACGTTTCGTATGGCGGAACGAGGCAGAACGGATGATTTGGGCCGGACCCGTAGTATCGAATGATACCGTGTTCTACGGGTGCAACGACGGAAAGCTATCCGCTCTAAGGGCATCAACCGGTGAGTTGTTGTGGGAATACGATACGGGGCTGGATTTCGGAATTCAGGTTCCGCCAAGTGCAACTGACGATGCGGTGTATTTTCACGCGATGGATAAGCATCTTTATGCGGTAGATGCCGTAACCGGTGAGTTGCGATGGCGTAAAGAAATAATGTACTCCCATTACGGGTTCTCGATTGTGCAAGACGATACGGTTTTTGTCGGCTCCGATAAACGGCTCGATGCCGTTTCCACTGAAGACGGTTCCGGCTTATGGCATATCTCCGATGGGAACCGGTATCAGAGTGGTCCGCTGTATCTCGACGGGGTCGTTTACCTTGCCGTTCCGGAAAGGCAGAAGGCGCACATCGAGGCGTTTTCCGCCGAAACGGGAGAGAGACTGTGGGAACATACGGCAAAGCACGACGTGTATAACGGTATCGGTGTGAATGAAAAGGCGGTAATATACGCCATGAGCGAATACGAGAGGCGGCGTAGTTTTCTCGTAGCGGTAAAACGAAAGTAATCGTATGTAATGCATGCGAAAGCCTATATGAAAAACCGGTTTTACGGTGATCCAATGAAGTGGATTCGAGTATCCGTGGGTGTTTCCCTCAGCGTTATTTGTGTGTTTTTCTTCGTTACTCCGCAGGTTCACGCAAACCTCGGCGTTATCCGACGGGATAAATCGGCTGTCGGTGGATTGGCTACTTCCGATGAGGCCGGGATTAGGCTGCTATCCGAAGAGATCGATTTTACGCTGACCAAACGAAAAGAGAGTGTGATATGCCGATTTACCACACGGTATCGCTTCCAGACCGAATCGA
This sequence comes from uncultured Spirochaetales bacterium, assembly GCA_964387575.1. Taxonomy (GTDB): domain Bacteria; phylum Spirochaetota; class Spirochaetia; order ARS1246; family ARS1246; genus CAYLZA01. The sequence continues at coordinate 2,646 of CAYLZA010000264.1, forward strand.
ACGGTGCAGATAAAGATTCAATCGGCATGCGTTTTTACGGACTCAAAACACGGAACATTGAGGTCCGAATCAACGGCAGAAAAGTTGAAACGGAAACTCACGAGGAAAAACAAACGGAGTTTGCCGAAAAACCTGTAATCGTCCATGAATTCAACTTCCCGTTCAGTCCTGCACAAAAGGAAACCATAATCACCGTGGCCGGTACGATAGAACCTGAATCATTCACCCTTCCGCAGGGTCCCTGGCTCCTTGCCGCCCCGAGGATCTATCATCCCTTCTTTACAACGTGGCACGATGAACAATCATATATAATCGGCTATCTTATCTCACCAATCCACACACTTGATCCCGTTGATCCGGTAATACGAATTACCGTACGGCGTCCATCAGATTGGGAAATTGCAGTAGATGGTAGCGCAGGTGAAGCGAGTGATGACGCCACGCAATCGTTTTTTTTGATAGACTACCGTCGCGTACAAGCCCTTGAAATAAAGGCGACTGTACCGGAACGGAAATTTTCGAACGGTGGTATTCTCTTCGGAGCGGGCGTCAAAAACGAGGCTTTTGCGGGTATGCTCGGTTACGAAGTATCAGCGCCTCGTTGGATTTACTATCAACTCATTGCGGATACGAATTTTATCGATTTGCTGATATTGACTCCGTCGGTACGGTTCGTTACTCCATTTGCCGTAGCTACGTCGTTACACGGCGGAGTTGGCATCCCTATACTCGTGCTTCCCGAAAACCGAGTCGGGATTCGGCTTCAGGGAGGATTAAATATTCTTTTTATTGGTATTTACCTTTTTCTCGACGTGTTTCCCGGTCATGGAAGGAGCGGCGGGATCGTACAATTTTCCGCTATGGGAACCGTATCGATATGACGAGGGATAGTGCAAAGGTAAAAAGCCTGATGATCGAATGGAACCGCGAAACTCGCTGACCAATTCGTAAGGCAAGGTGTACGGCACAGTGGTGAGCTTCCGGGACGGACTCCGGTAAGCTATTTGCATGCGCATGAGACGCGTAAAAAGTAACGGAAAGAGCCCGGCCAATCGTCCAGCACTTCAGTTCCGCTTCACCCTTAATAATGCTTTTAGCTTTTAAAAATCGCCGGAGGTTATTATACGGTAGAAAGAGCATATTATGAGCGGGATCATGACGGTTATCGGCAAAAGAGATGGAGGCTTGTGGAATCTACAAGTGATCGGCTACCTTTATATATAAGATATAATAAAAAAATTTTCATATCGAAGATCAAATTTTGACTTTCACGGGAATGGAAGTAACGGAGAATGAAATAGTCAATAAATCCGGAGATGAATACCGGATCTATGAAGAAATACTGAGAAAAGGCGAACAGGTTTGGGTGTTCGCGGCGTTGAATAAAAATAAACTCGAGAGAGCGGAGTATCATGTGATTGTTACCGCGAATACACCGGACTACGTAATTGAACAGGAGAAAAAGGTCGGCCATATTTCCATCTTCTTCAGCCCTGTTTTTATGATCCTGGCCGGTGGTTTTGTGTTGGGTATCATCTATAATCTTCAAAACCGCAATAAGCGAATACTCGTCCCGAATGTTTTGCTGATAGTAAAGATTTCCTGGGCTCTATTGTTTTATTATTTGTCTCTTGGGTCCATTGTCCTCATTCTCATTCCCGGAGCAAGGCTTTTCGGATATATATTTCTTTCTGTTAGCTTAATATTCATGATACCAATTATGTTTTCATCTAAAAAACGTATAACTTTTCGACAAATTGCACTAGCTTTGGTCGTAAGTGCTCCGCTTCTCATAGTTGGGATGTTGTTTGTTTTGGATTTTATGGATTTGTCTCCGCTGCTAATGCCGGCACCTGCTGCTACACAACTCATTTCAGGGATACTCTGCATGGCTCTGGGAATAGTCGCCATTGTTTATATTATAGGGCGGAAAAGCTTTTTGTATAGAAAATAGTAAATTTTGTGAATATGTATGCAGCTCTTCCTCGGACAGTTTAGGGCCGTCATATCGCTTTTGCATGGCACTTACGGTGATCGACAAGCGCAAGAAGCTTGATTTCAGGTGAGCTTTGGTGCAATCGAGCGGCGGGACGAAGCGTAGTGACGACCGACTGTCGGGGTTTGGATCGCATGGAGGCTTGATAGAGGCGGTGAACGGGCGTACCTCACCGGACGTTTTTTGGGGTATGGGGAAAGAAGACTTGATGTCGAAGCACTTTGCCGAATCGTCGATCGAAAACCCGGGGCTGGTCACTCACTTCGTTCGCGCCATGCCTTTGGTATAATCAGC
>CAYLZA010000265.1:0-4932 GCA_964387575.1 uncultured Spirochaetales bacterium
CGATCGAAGGGAGGGTCGGTCGACCCCGCGCCAAGTACACGCACACCGTGGAAAAGGGGCTCCGTGACAGACCATCCGATCTGAACAACGTCGAGACCTGGGCGAATGTACCGCGGATCATGAACATGGGGGCGGAGGAGTACGCAAAGATCGGGACCGAGGGAAGCAAGGGCACCAAGATATTCGCACTTGTCGGGAAGATCACGAATACCGGGCTCGTCGAAGTGCCGATGGGGATGACGCTCCGAGAGATCATCTTCGACATCGGCGGCGGTATTCCAAACGGTAAGGAGTTCAAGGCCGTGCAAACCGGAGGACCCTCGGGAGGCTGCATCCCGGAGTCTCTCCTCGATCTGCCGGTCGATTTCGACGAGCTCACCCAGGTGGGTTCGATGATGGGCTCCGGCGGAATGATCGTCATGGACGAAGACACCTGCATGGTCGACGTTGCGCGGTACTTCACCGGCTTTCTGAAAAGCGAATCGTGCGGAAAGTGTGTAGCCTGCCGCGAAGGGGTAGCACGGATGTCGGAAATTCTCGAACGCATCTGTGCCGGCGAAGGTGTCCCTGAGGACCTGGAGACGATCCGGGAGCTGGGCGAGTACCTCACCGATTCGGCGCTCTGCGCGCTTGGCAGCACCGCGGCAAATCCCGTGCTCACTACGCTCCGCTCCTTCACCGAAGAGTACGAGGAGCATATTGAGCAGCGCTACTGCCGGTCGGGGGTGTGCAAGAACCTCTTCCAATTCGAGATCAACGCGGAGGCGTGCACGGGCTGTGGAGCGTGTATGAAACGCTGTCCGGTTGATGCTATTTCCGGAGAGCGAAAGCAGCTGCATGTGATTGATCAGGAGCTCTGCATCAAGTGTGGTGAGTGCTACGCGACGTGCAGGTTTGACGCCATCGAAAAAGCCCGCGTCGGCGAGGTCGTTTCATGAGCGCCCACGAGAACGAGAAACAGGATTTCACCATCACGCTGAACGGACGCGAGGTCGAGGCACATCTCGGCGAGACCATTCTCGACGTCGCGAACCGGGAGAACATCGAGATACCGACGCTCTGCTTCCACGAAGCGCTCGAGCCCCACGGAGGGTGCAGGATCTGCATCGTCGAGGCCCACATGGGAAAGCGCACCAAGATGGTGACCGCCTGCAACTACGAGGTGTGGGAGGGGCTCGAAATTCTCACCGATTCGCCTCGGGTGCACAAAAACCGGCGCATGACCGTCGATCTGCTGCTCTCTCGGTGCCCGGACACGGCGGTGCTGAAGGATCTGGCTTCTCGATACGGGATCGAGCAACCGCGGTTCGCTCCGGGGCCCCAGGGACCCGACGACTGTATTCTCTGTGGGCTCTGCGTTCGTATCTGCCGAGAACGTATGGGAGCCTCGGTCGCCGACTTCGTGGGGCGCGGCCAGGAGATGAAAGTCGACACACCATACCACCGCGGCAGCGATGTCTGCCTGTCCTGCGGAGCGTGCGAACAGGTCTGCCCTACCCATTCGATTCGGCTCTCAACGGTCTATCCGCAACCTCCCGCACCAAAGCCGTCGGAGTTCGAGCTCGGTCTCACATCACGTCCCGCGATCTACATTCCGTTCTCCCAGGCGCTTCCGAACGTGCCAGTTATCGACCGGGAGAACTGCGTGCACTTCAACACCGACGCGTGCGGCATCTGTCAGGAGATCTGCCCGGCCAACGCCATCGACTACTCGCAGGAGGACCGCACCACTGAGATCGATGCCGGAGCGGTAATACTGGCGCCTGGATTCTGCATCTTCGATCCGGCGCAGAAGCCGGCACTCGGGTACGAGACCTACCCAGACGTGGTATCGAGTCTCCAGTTCGAGCGGATCCTCTCTGCGAGCGGCCCCTGCAACGGAAAGGTGATGCGGCCCTCCAACGGAGCGACACCGGACCGGATCGCTTTTATACAGTGCGTCGGCTCACGTGACGCACAGCACGAGTACTGCTCTTCGGTGTGCTGCATGTACGCCGTAAAGGAAGCCATTATGGCGATGGAGCACGAGAGCGGGCTCGAATGTGAGATCTTCTACATGGATATTCGCGCTCACGGAAAGGGCTTCGACGAATATGTCGAGCGTGCGAAGCGCATGGGAATCAAGTTCACCCGATGCAGACCGGCGAAGGTTGAAGAACAAACCTCCGGTAAGCTGTTGCTCGGCTACGTAGACGAAGACACGCAGCGCTACGGCGAAGGCGAATTCGACCTCGTAGTGCTCTCTTCAGGGCTCGAACCGCCCAAGGGTGTCCGCGAGCTCGCAGAGACCTTCGGCACCGCGCTCGACGAGAACGGATTCGCCAGGACGATGCCCTTCGACACGGTCGCCACCAATCGGGAGGGAGTCTACGTCTGCGGTCCTTTCTCGCAGCCAAAGGACATACCCGAGACCGTGGTCGAGGCATCGGGGGCCGCCGCTCGCGCGATGGTGGATCTTGCGGCGGTCCGGGGGACCGATGTCACCGAACGGGTGTTGCCTCCCGAACGTCCGATAGAAGGCGAGCCGCCACGAATCGGGGTGTTCGTGTGTCACTGCGGTCTCAATATCGCGGGAGTGGTCGATGTACCGTCGGTGGCGGCGTACGCTTCACGTCTTCCCAACGTGGTCTTCGCAACGGACAGCATGTACACCTGCTCCTCGGACACCCAGGAGGAGATGAAGCAGATCATCGCCGAGCACGGGCTCAACCGCGTGATCGTAGCCTCGTGCTCGCCGAGAACGCACGAGCCGCTGTTCCAGCAGACCATCCGCGAGGCGGGGCTCAACCCCAATCTCTTCGAGATGGCGAACATCCGCGATCAGTGCTCGTGGGTTCACATGTCGAACCACGACGCGGCAACCGACAAGTCCCGCGATCTCGTCCGGATGGCCGTCGCGAAGGCGAACGCCCTCGAACCGCTCGGTTCGATCACGTTGCCGGTTACGCAGACCGCACTCGTGATCGGCGGAGGGGTCGCGGGTATGACCGCGGCAATGGCGGTGGCCGACCAGGGCTTCGAGGTGACGCTTGTAGAACGATGCGATCGATTGGGGGGGAACGCTCTCGAGCTCTCCTCGACCCTCGACGGGCGAGACGTACAGGAGTACCTGCGAAGACTCATCTCACGCGTCGACGGGAATGAGCACATCACGGTCTACCCCTCGGCCGAAATAGAGGAAGTCGAAGGCTTTGTCGGTAACTTCAAGACCGCCGTCCGAGTGGGCCACCCGGGCAACGGAAAGAAGCCCGAGCGGGTCGAAATCGAGCACGGCGTGGTAGTGATCGCAACCGGCGCCTCCGAAAGCTCGCCAAACGAGTACCTATTCGGCTCGAGCGATCGGGTGGTCACGCTTCAGGAGCTCGATCACCGGATACGGAGCGAAGACCGGGATTCCGACACCGAGTTCTCGGTCCCGAACGGCGTCACGTTCATACAGTGTGTGGGCTCGCGAGAAGAAGATCATCAGTACTGCAGCCGGATCTGCTGTTCCTCGGCCATCAAACACGCTATTGAAATGAAGGAACGGCGACCGGATGCACGAATCTGTATCCTCTACCGCGATGTGAGAACGTATGGGTTCAGAGAGGCCTACTACAACCGGGCGCGAGAGCTGGGAGTCATCTTCATTCGATACGATGTCGAAGCGAAGCCGCGAGTTACCGAAAACGACGACCGGCTCACGGTTGTTGCCTTCGACTCCGTGCTTCAAACCGAGGTCGAGATTCCGACTGATCTCCTGGTGCTGAGTGCGCGGGTGGATGCGAATCCCGAGAACAACCGCATCGCACAATTGTTCAAGATTCCGCTCACCGACACCGGGTTTTTCCTGGAGGCGCACGTCAAGCTCAGGCCGGTCGACTTCGCGACCGAGGGAGTCTTCGTATGCGGTATCGCGCACTACCCGAAGGATCTCGACGAGACGATTGTACAGGCCATGGCGGCCGCGGGCCGCGCCACGACGGTGCTGAGCAAAGAGACCGTCGAGGCAGGCGGGAAGACTGCAACGATCAACCCAGTGAGGTGCAACGCGTGCGGCGCCTGTGTCACGGTGTGTCCGTACCACGCGATTTCGATAGATGAAGAGAAGGAGGTGGCGGTAGTCAACGAAGTGCTCTGCAAAGGGTGCGGGGCTTGCGTAGCCACATGCAAAGCCTCGGCGCCGAATCTCAAGGGATTCAAGGACGATCAGATACTGAGCATGATTAACGCCGTATAGCATGATACGAGCCGAGTCTTCTACAACGGTAATAAAAGAACCTGCTGCCGATGCCCAAGGGCAACCGGAAGAACGACAATCGCAGGAGTGGGAACCGAAGATCGTGGCATTCCTCTGCAACTGGTGTTCCTACGCCGGCGCCGATCTCGCCGGTGTCAGCAGACTTCAGTACGGTCCGAATGTCCGGATAATCCGTGTCCCCTGCTCGGCCCGGGTCGACCCCCAGTTCCTGCTGAAGACCCTACAGAACGGGGCCGACGGCGTGCTCGTATCGGGATGCCATCCCGGTGACTGCCACTATCTGCACGGAAACCTGGTGGCCCGCAGGAAGTTCGCGGTTATCAAATCGTTTCTCGAGTATGTGGGTATTGAGCCCGAGCGTGTGCAGTTTTCCTGGGTATCTGCCTCGGAGGGGGGGCGCTTCGCCGCGCTCATGAACCGGGTCATCGAGGACGTGAAACGCGTCGGCCCCGCGAAAAGACTCGTCAAGGCGGAGTAGGCGATGAACACCACACAGGCAATACGAAGTGAAGCGACACGGTTGTTCGAGACCGGAGAAATCGATCTTTTCATCGGTCATGAAATCGGCACCGTACCGCCGAAGGCGCGGCCGTTCTTTGTTACGGCCGAAGAAGTGGCCGAGGATTCTACGGTTCTCGATCGCGTCGTGTGGAACTCGTTTTGCAGCAACAACATTGCCGCCTATCTGCAAC
>CAYLZA010000266.1:0-4924 GCA_964387575.1 uncultured Spirochaetales bacterium
CTCGAGAAACGTTTCTACTACCGCGTAAAAAGTGTCTATCATTTCGTCGAAAGACCAATCATCGACGGCGGGTTGCTCAAAGCAAATCGAAAGACCCCCGCTTGCCATTTGACATGCCGTGAGGAGATTCAGACCGGTCCGCACGTGCGACGGGTGGGGTTCCGCCGGTCGCAGGCCACGCGAGGCAAGGGCGTCGTGAATGCGAATTGCGTAGGCGTTTGTACGTTTTGCGAGAAGTGGATAACAGAAAACCGGCGGCGGAAGAATCTGACCGCCGATCGAGTGAGAGTGACAGTGTAAAACGAGATCTGCAGCTTCTTCAGCGACGTGCTCGAGAAGCGTCTGCGCTTCTCGAGTTCTCATGTCTCCGGGAACTACATCATGCATGATGTTATACCCGTCGCCGTTTGGATAGCCGCCGGGATGCAGGACATCGGCGAGCGGGAGCGGAGCGTATTCCTTACAGCCGGGATAACCGATCTCATCTCCATTTAGCCATACCCCCTGACTCGCACGGCGGAACGCTTCCATAGAAGCGCCGCGAAGATGATCGGGACTCACGGACCTCCCGTCCATATTGACACAAGGTAGTATGAAGAGACGGTAGTTGCTGATAAGCGAGACGAGTTCCGGATTTTCCAATCCTCGAAAATCTCTTCCCGTCTCGAGCAACGAAACAAGATTCATTGCTCCGGCGGTGGCTTCAGCTTCCGCACCATGCACGCCGCAGACCAGCATTACCGTTTGCGGTGAGTCCGGTTCTTCAGGCTTATAACTATTTATGTTTCGTGAGTTTGATCCTGTCGCCCACGTTGCGGTTCCACGTTTCTGCCGCTCCGGACCGTACCGGATGGAGAATGCCGGAAATCCGAGGGGTGTTTCAGCCAATTCACAGAGGTTCCCTTTTACGACCGATTTACAGGTTTCGAGTATCTCTTCGGGTCTTACTTTCCAAAAGCCCGGCTTCGGTGCCAGACTATTGATTTTGTATTTTTCGAAATTCACCGGTGCACCTCCGACAGGAAATACGCTATGATTTATCTACGCTTATACAACAGCAGATACACATGGACAAGCTTGCTATAAACGGCGGCGAGAACGCTGTTCCAAACGGTATCGCAGTGTCGGTATCATGAGGAGAAATCGACGCAACACAAATCTGGGCAATGAATCCGCTCCTCACAGAGTTTTGAGTGACAATGGGAAATATCGGGTATTTATTCACCGCTTAAGATGTTATAATTAGCAACTATGTATAAATTTACGCAAAATTGTTAACTATTCGAAAATAGATTTTGTGTTTTTTGCCTATTTTATTTGCACAACGCAACAAAATGGGGTACAATCGCAAACATGTTGACAATAACGGCGGCCTGATGATTCCTGATAAAAGGCGCGGCAAAATTCTGGAGTTGATCCAGAATAACCCTTCGATCTCGAACGCGGCTATTTCCGACTCGCTTTCGGTTCCTTCGGAGACGATTCGAACCGATCTCATCGTGCTCGAGCAAGAAGGGCTTATAAAAAGACACCACGGACATTGCGAAATCGTCAAACCGGAAGCGGTTACCAAAAGACTGATGCTCTCCGGAAGCCTTTCAAAAGAAGAGAGACGTGACGAAATCGTGAGGATGCTCGCCGATAAACGGGAAATAAAGGTGCGTTCGCTTTCACAGGCATTTCGGGTTTCTGAAGCAACTATCCGAAACGATCTTGCGGATCTGGAGGAACGTGGAGTAGTCAGACGTAGCTATGGGAGTGCGGAGTTCGTCAAGGATGATTCGGGTTCCATCGTTTTATCTCTTATTGCAAATACCGAATCGTGTCCCAAAGCCGAACACGTCGGCAGCAGAATGCTCGACTGGATCGAAGACGGCGATGTCGTTTTTCTCGACGGAAGCCCCGGTTCGTTGTTTTGTGCTCTTCATATCCAACAGGATCTCGGTATTACCGTTCTCACAAACAGTCTCAAGGCAGGTATGATTTTTGCCCGTCGTAACTGTTCCTTCAACGTATATCTGCTTCCAGGCTCGATTATCAACGAGCGATGTGTAACTGATTTACGTTTCCACGATCCAGTCATCGATCATTTCGTTATATCAAAGGCATTTATATCTGCTACTTCATTCGACATGCGACGGGGATTCCTCTTCGATGATCATGATAAATTTGATACGTTCAACTCGATCATACCGAGAACCGAACATGCCTATGTGCTGTTGTGCTCCGATACGCTCGACGATCACGCGACATATGGAACTCCGCTGAGCCGGGTCGGGGAGGCGTTAACCGAAATCCTCGTTGACGACGGTCTTTCGGAAGAGAACGCTTCCGCGTTTTTTCCTTCCGATATTCCGGTAGCTATTTGCGGCGACAACTATGTGGCTACGAGCCCGTTCAACAAACGATACGTAATAGGATTTTCGTCGCTCTACGGTAGTCATGAATTTTCACAGATCGTACGTCAAGGTATCGAGAACGCGGCGAGAAAACGTCCCGGAATCGAGCTGATCCTCACAGATAACAAAATGGATGCCGATATTACCATCAAAAATATCGAAATGTTCATCCAAAAAGAAGTGGATCTGGTAATCGAGTATCAACACGAATACAATCTCGGGCCGTTGATCGTGGAGAAATTATCGGATGCGGGAATACCGATTATTGCAATCGATATCCCCATCCCCGGAGCCGTCTATTTCGGAGCGAACAATTACCGGGCGGGGCTCGTCGCCGGAGAGAAGGCAGTTGAAGCGGTCAAAAATAAATGGGACGAGAGCGTAGATGTGGTAGTAACACTAAGCAACAGCGTCACCGGACCGATATCGGACAATCGTATTGCCGGGATGCTCGAAAAGGTTTCGAACGACCTCTCGTTTCCTGACGACAAGGTAATCAACGTGAATACCGAGAATGAAACTCCTGTTGCTGAACGGGACTTCGAAGCGGCGCTCGATTCGATACCACCGGGACGGCGTATGCTCATCCTGGCATTCAACGATGTTGTGTGTATTGGTGCGCTGAACGCGCTCCGGAAACGGGGACGAGAAGAAGATGCTGTTGCGGTGAGTCACAGTTATATTCGTTCGATCTCCAAAGAAATGCGGCGCAAGAAAACGCCGCTTGTCGGATCGGTAGCGTTCTTCCCGGAAAAATACGGCGAACGGATCCTCGATCTCGCGATCAGAATCCTTCACAAAAAACCGGTCTCACCGGCAAACTATACGGATCATCAATGGGTTACGACGTAACACTCGACGAACGTATCGAAGGACTAATGCGGGAGATTACGCTCGATGAAAAACTCTCGCTTTTGTCGGGAGAGGATTTCTGGCATACCCGATCGGTCCCGCGTCTCGGACTGCGTTCATTTCGTATGACCGACGGACCTCACGGTGTAACCGTATCGCGTGACGTAACCGGACCGGCAACCTGTTTCCCGACCGGTATCGGGCTCGGCTCCACGTGGAACAGGGAGCTTTTGAAGGAAATCGGTGCCGCGATCGGGCGGGAAACACGCGCACGTCAATCTCAGGTACTGCTCGGACCCGCAGTCGATATACACAGATCACCGTTAAACGGACGAAACTATGAGAGTTACAGCGAAGATCCGTATCTTGCGGGCTCGCTCGCAGCCGCGTATATTCAGGGGGCGCTTTCCGAGGGAATAGGATGTGCGATAAAGCACTTTACCTGCAATAATCAGCAAACCAATCAGCACGAAACCGACGTCCGGGTGGATCAACGGACGCTTTACGAGATCTATCTTCCGGCGTTCAGGATGGCGGTCGACGCGGGAGTGCTCTCGGTAATGAACGCGTATAATCTGGTAAACTGCTCCTATTGCTCGGAAAACCATGATTTATTGACGAGGATTCTCAAGGACGAGTGGAATTTCAGCGGGTTTGTCGTTTCCGACTGGCGAAGCGTTCATTCTTCGCGTGCCGTGATCGCCGGTCTGGATCTCGAAATGCCCGGCCCGGGCTCGTATCTCACGCCGGACATTCTTCGGGCGATGATCGAGAGCGGAGAAGTAACGGAAGAGCGAATCGACGATGCCGTCCGGAGGTTGGCTCGTGCGATGTTGTATGTCGATTCCCAACGGTACGAAGGAAGCGGAAACGGCGCTCGTGAGCGAACAGGTGAGATAGACACACCGCGTCATCGCTCGCTTGCATACCGGGCGGCGAGTGAATCAATAACGCTTCTCAAAAACCACGGAGCGGTTCTACCGTATGATATCGATTCGTTTTCTTCTCTCGCCGTAGTCGGACCGAACGCGACCGAAGCGCGGCTCGGCGGAGGTGGAAGCTCATCGGTTACCCCGTTCTATGCGATCGGACCACTCGAGGGAATACAAACGGGATACGGTAACGACCTCGATATCAAATTCGCCGAGGGATGCTCGCTTTCGGGAAATCTTCCGATTATCGGCTCCTCAAACCTGATCCCGGATTTGGCTGAAGAACGGCCGGGGCTCGAAGGTTCATACTTTCCGAATGAGAAATTAATGGGCGATCCCTCGCTGGTTCGTTTCGACAACCAGATCGACTTCTCCTGGGGATGGGCCTCCCCGGGGGAGGGTGTTCCGAAGCAGGCGTTTTCGGTTCGATGGAACGGTTATGTCGTACCGCCCGCGTCGGGAACACTGAAAATCGGTGTGAGCGCCGAGGAGGGCGGGTTCAGATTATACGTGGACGAGAAGCTGGTAATAGACGAATGGATCGATGCGTCGGACTCAAATTTCGAAAACCTCTATACGGCACGAAGTGAAACCGTACGGATCGATTGTGTGAAGGAACAACCGGTACCAATACGTCTCGAATACGCAAAAACGGGGAACAAGGCGGGAATCAGGCTCGAGTGGCATTTACCCGAGGAAACCGATCCGATAGTGTCGGCAGTGGCCGTAGCGGCCGTTTGT
>CAYLZA010000267.1:0-4923 GCA_964387575.1 uncultured Spirochaetales bacterium
CGGTATTTGATGCATTTGATACGGTCGTCTGCACGTCCGCCACATTAACGGTTCAAAAGCGGTTTACCTTCTGGAGCGGTCGGCTCGGCCTCGACGCGGTGGAGGATAAGAATATCCGTACCGAGCGCGTGGAATCGCCGTTTCAGTACGCGGACCGGGTTCTACTTGCGGTGCCGAGCGACGGGCCGATGCCCAATGAAGAGGCGTACCAGCAGTACATAAGCGATAGAGTGGCGCGCATCCTCGAATTATCCGAAGGGCACGGGCTCGTGCTGTTTACCTCGTATGCAATGCTCGAGAAGACCTACGCCGATACCTCACCATCGCTCAACTCGATGGGAATCACCTGCTTACGGCAAGGCACAGCTGATCGCGGAAAGCTTCTCGAAGAGTTTACTCGTCGGAGTGAAAGCGTCCTCTTCGCCACCGCCTCGTTTTGGGAGGGAGTGGACGCGCCGGGGCAATCGCTCCAGGTCGTTATCATCTGTCGGCTGCCGTTTCGCGTCCCGAACGATCCGGTTCACGAGGCACGTCTGGATGCGATCGAGGAACGCGGAGGGAATCCGTTTTTCGAGCTTTCTCTTCCGGAGGCGGCGATGAGGTTGAAGCAGGGCTTCGGCAGATTGATGCGCCGCGCTTCCGATCGCGGGGTGGTGGCCGTGCTCGATCCGCGTATCATAAAAAAAAGCTACGGAAGAATGCTGCTCGAATCGCTTCCGCCGGCACGACGTTGTTTTTGCGAAACCGACGATGTGCTTCGAGAGCTCGAAGATTTTCTTTATCCCGCTGCGGATCCGTAGGACGGAGTCTCGGACACGAATATGCGGGCTGCATACCGTGTGAATCCGGGAACACAGGGCCGGCGCTGCACGCGGCGGCGCGCGGGAGCTCAACCACATGCGAGCACCGGCGAGGCGCACGAGCGCAGGGCCGGGTGATAGTGCAAAAAAAAGCAGCTCGTATGAGCTGCTTTTCATGCAAAATTGAAATGAGCGTTAGTCGATGGTAGCGAGTATATCCTGCATTTTTACGAGAAGGTGCTCCTCTCCGTCGATAGTCACGTTAGTACCGGCGTATTTATCATACATGATTTTATCGCCTTTCTTGACCGTGATAGCATCCTTATCGTCTCCAACTTCAACAACAACTCCGGCCTGAGTTTTTTCCTGCGCGGTTTGAGGAATGAAGATGCCTGACGCTGTCTTCTCTTCGACTTCCTCCATTTTCACTAGCACTCTGTCACCGATGGGTTTGACCTTCATTTGTGCCTCCTGCTTCGAATATTAAAATTGCATTGAGAGTGTAATCACAACGTTTTCCGTGATCGGCAAAAATATACGCTTCTGCGCCGAAACGGTCAAGAACATCTTTTAATATTGTCGCGTGATCGATGTCTTTAGTATGTTTTTTTAGGAAACGGTATGCACGCTCAACATTGGCGAAGCTCGTTAAGAAAAGGGAAAAAATACCTGACACAACACGAGAATGAAAAAGCACTCAACGAGCTAAGGCAGGCGGTTTCAGAATGCCCGGTCGATCAACGAAGGGATCTGGCAAAGACGCTTTATTATCTCGGCATAACACTCCACAAGCTCGGGATGTCCAATTGTGCGCTCAAAAGCTGGTGCTCGGCTCAACAACTCGTTAAAGTCGGGCTTGCCTATCGTTGTCTACGAAGGTATTCGAACGCATATGGAATGGCCAGACAACAAACGCAAAAACTCGACGACTGGAAGGCCTTTTACGCGGTGCATCTCTATCGGTATTTGTCGATGAAACGTTCTCGAAAGCTCGGAACCGATGCCGAGCGTGATATGATCTGGGACCTGATCCGCGAAGCGTGGCACGAGCTTACGGCCGCCGTCGTTCTTTCCAGGATGACCGCGGCGGAGAAGATAGCGGTGTTCAACGATGTACGTATTGTGTTTCCATCTTTCACAGTTTCGGATCAGGAGAAGGCGCAGTTTGAAGAGATCCCGGTAGATTTTACAAAGAAAAGACGGATTTATCGCGAAGACGCGTGTTTTTGCGGCAGCGGACTGCCGTATAAGCTGTGTTGCGGTAGAATTCCCGGCGAAGATGAGCTTACCGGTGGTGTAATATGACACGAAAAATCAGAATAAATCGTAATGTGTAACATTCTGACACACACGAATAGCAACGACGTGCGCTCTTCCGACGGATATAATTGATAATTACTGCTATTGAAAAGAATTATTCACTTATCGATCGAAGCACACGTATGGCATACTTCCTGCATGATATTGGTAGGAGGAGCATAGATGCCGGCTGCAAAAAAACTCAATACAACACATTCACGTTCTCAGGACGATGAGAATGTACTATCGATGTATCTCAAAGAAATCAACAAGATTCCGCTTCTCACGCGAGAAGAAGAGGATCACTATGCGCGGAAAGCCGCCGCGGGCGATAAGGCTGCCAAGGATGTTCTTGTCAGCGCCAACCTCCGGTTTGTAGTAAATGTTGCAAAGAAATACCAGAACCAGGGCTTGCCTTTGTCGGATCTCATCAGCGAGGGAAATATCGGACTGATGAACGCTATCGAGCGTTTCGATGTAGAAAAAGGATATCACTTTATTTCCTATGCGGTCTGGTGGATCAGGCAGGCGATTTTGAAGGCGATTTGCGAGAAATCGAGAATGATTCGTTTGCCGTTGAACCGTGCAAACGAGCTCGTGCAGATCGAAAAGGCACGAAAAGAGCTGCAATCCGGAAAAGGAGAGGATCCGGAAATCACGGATATCGCATCTGCGGTAAATATGGATCCGAACCACGTGGCAGATCTGCTCAATATTTCCAGGGATCTTGTTTCACTCGAAACACCTGTATATGCGGAGAAAGACTCTTCACAGCTTGGAGACTTTATCGAAGACAACGGGTATGTTCATCCTGACGACGAAGCAATTGAAGCCTCACTCAAGGAAGACATCAACGACGTTCTTCGAACGCTCACGGAAAAGGAAGCCGAGATTATCCAGTATCGTTTCGGGCTCAACGGCAGAAGCCCGCTTTCGCTCAAGGAAATTGGTGATAGATACAATCTTACAAAAGAGCGAATACGACAGATCGAAAAGAAGGCATTAAACAGACTTCAGCATCCGTCACGCAGTCGATACTTATACTCGTATACGGCGTAAATACTGAAGATATATTGTAACCACAGAGCCCTCATGTTGACATGAGGGCTTTGTTTTTTTAGGTTGCCACCATACTTAACATCCGCGACGTAAGTTATTACTATTGTGTGACTGCGTTGTGCGCGGAAAACGTAATAATAGATTAATAAAAATCTGGAGGTTCTGTTTTATATGGCCAAGACAAAATTTGTTTATTTCTTTGGAGAAGGAAAAGCTGACGGCGATTCGTCATTGAAAGAGTTATTGGGAGGCAAGGGGGCAAATCTTGCCGAGATGACGAATCTGGGCGTGCCGGTGCCGCCGGGATTCACGATCTCTACGGAAGTGTGTGAAGAGTTTCACGAAAAGAACCGGCAATATCCCGCCGGTATGCAGAAAGAGGTTGATACCAATCTCAAACGACTCGAAAACCTGATGCAGAAAAAGCTCGGGGATCCAAAGGACCCTTTGCTGGTTTCGGTCAGATCCGGCGCGGCCGTGTCGATGCCGGGTATGATGGACACCATCCTCAACCTCGGTCTCAACGACAAAGCGGTAGAGGGATTGTCCGAGATGACCGGCAATCCGCGATTTGCATGGGACGCATATCGCCGTTTTATTCAGATGTTCGGTAATGTAGCAAAAGGCGTCGATTCACAGACATTCGAAGATATCCTCGAATCCGTAAAAAAGAAAAAAGGAGTAGAGGAAGATATCGAGCTCGACGCGGAAGATCTGAAAGCGGTCGTCGAGAAATATAAAACCGCTTATAAGAAGGCTCTCGAGGAAGAGTTTCCACAGGATCCGAAACAGCAGATGCAGGCGGCCATTGATGCCGTTTTTGGTTCCTGGAACAATCCGAGGGCGGTTAAGTACCGGGAGATCAATGAAATAAAGCATCTCAAAGGTACGGCCGTGAATGTTCAGTCGATGGTATTCGGCAACTTCGGCGATGATTCCGGCACCGGAGTGTGCTTTACCCGAGACCCGTCGAGCGGCAAAAACCAGTTTTACGGTGAGTATCTGCTGAATGCACAGGGGGAAGATGTCGTCGCCGGTATTCGAACACCAAAGCCGATTAATGCGTTGAAAAAAAGTAATCGGTCGGTATACGAGCAGCTTGTCGAAGTTAAAAACAAGCTCGAGAAACATTACCGGGACATGCAGGATATAGAATTTACGATCCAGCAGGGCGATCTCTACATTCTTCAAACACGAACCGCTAAGAGAAGTGGAATTGCCGCAGTCAACTGCGCGGTCGATATGGTAGGCGAAAAGCTCATCAAAAAAGAAGAGGCTATTAATAGAGTGACTCCCGAGCAGCTCGATCAGCTGCTTCATCCGATGATCGATCCGAAGGAGCGAAAATCACTCGATCCGCTTGCAAAAGGCTTGAACGCCTCTCCGGGCGCGGCGGCCGGCAAGATCGTTTTTACAGCCGAGGATGCGGAATCGTGGAATGAACAAGGCGAGAAGACATTGCTCGTCAGAAAGGAAACCTCTCCCGAAGATATCGGCGGAATGCACGCGGCGGAAGGTATTCTGACTTCAACCGGTGGTATGACGAGCCATGCGGCGGTTGTTGCACGTGGTATGGGAAAACCGTGTATTGCCGGGTGTACGGCGGTCAGCATCAAGGGAAAATCGATGCAGATCGGCAAAAAGAGCTATAAACAGGGCACCTGGATTACGATAGACGGGACCACCGGAGAGGTATACGAGGGCGGTATGAACCTCGTCGATCCGAAAATAACAAAGAACCTCGGCACGTTTCTCGGATGGACCG
>CAYLZA010000268.1:0-4919 GCA_964387575.1 uncultured Spirochaetales bacterium
ACGCTCGATCTGAGCGTAGTGCTCAAGGATTCGGTCCTCACTCTCGATGAAGATCTGCAGTTCCCGGCGAGGCTCGATGTGGTCTACTTTACCGGTGAAGGTTCCGGGCGGACCGAGCAAACCGTAACGGTATACCCCGGAGTAACGGTGCATCGAAAAACGGCGCTCTCCTGGGACAAATCGGGGAAGCTCGCCTCATTTATCGTCCCGCGTGAGCCGATTATCGAACGATTCGCCGCCAATGTGACACGCGGAGTCAATCTTTCGGTACCCGGAATTCCCGAACGTGTGGTCCGTGCCGCCATCCTGTGTGATTCGGTCGGCGAGCACGGCATCGAGTATATCGAAGATCCTGACTCACCCTTTTCCGAAATTTTCGGAAAAAAAGAAGTGATCGATACGGTGCGGTTCCCGAGAGATACACTGCAGTACCGAATAGGCGACTGTGACGATACGACGGCGCTGCTCGGCTCGCTCCTCGAAGCGGTAGGAGTCCGTACGGCAATTATGACTTCTCCCGGGCATGTGTTCCTCGCCTTTGATACCGGAGAGCCCGCATCGAACGCGTGGTTGTTCCAGACCGACGAGATAGAGGTAATAGCCTCCAAAGGGAATGTGTGGATCCCGATGGAGACGACGACGCTCTCTTCGGGTTTCTATCATTCATGGCGCGCAGCCTCGCAGCTTATCCAAAAGCATTCGGATGAAATCGAGTTTCTCCCGACATCCGATGAACGATCGGTTTACCCGTCGATTCCGCTGCCGGAAGCCACGTTCACCGTTGTTGAACCGCAGTCGGATGTTGTACGATCAGCTGCCGAGAAATCGATGAACACGACCGCCGACGTGCTCTACGAAAACGCCGTTTCACGCTACGCAAGTCGACTCGCGGATGTGTCTCCGCGGCGTGCGATGAAATACCGGAATCAAATCGGGGTGCTTCACGCGCGTTTCGGGAAGTTCACGGAGGCCGAAACGACACTGAAGGACGTGATAGACGAAGAACCGCGATATTCGGCGCCGTATGTGAACCTGTCGAATGTGTATCTGATGCAAAATCAGAATGATAAAGCGATCGAGCTGCTCGAATCAGGTGTGGACAAAACCGGCGGCTCCCCTGTTCTTTCGATAAGCCTCGCGCAGGCGCTTTACCGGGCAGGAGAAAAAGCGGCCGCCGCCGAGCGATACTCCCAGGCGGTGGCGGCAAAACCCGAGCTCGCCGAGAATTTCGGCTATCTCTCGGGCGGCGGCACGAGCGCGAGAGCCGGGACCGAGCCCGACGCACCGCTGCTGTGGGACGCGGGAGAAGAATAGGAGTCCAAGACAACGATGGCGAGCTACAAATGTCAGGTATGTGGATTCATCTACGACGAAGACCGTGAGGACGGACCGTTATCGGGCCTAAAGCAGAAAAACCGCTCGTTATCGAAACACCGATTTTCGTAAGCCATATGTCGTTCGGCGCGCTATCGAAAGAGGCGAAGCTCGCACTCGCCCGCGGAAGCGCCGCCGCAAAAACGGCGATGTGCTCGGGGGAAGGCGGTATTCTGCCGGAAGCGCTCGAAACGTCCTATCGTTATATCTTCGAATATGTTCCGAACCGCTACAGCGTCACCGACGAATATCTGAACAAGGTTGATGCGGTGGAAATCAAGATCGGGCAGTCTGCGAAGCCCGGAATGGGCGGACACCTGCCGGGAAACAAGGTGACCGCCGAGATCGCCGCCATCCGCGGATTTCCCGAGGGAAGCGACATCGTAAGTCCCGCGCATCATATCGATATCAGAAACGCCGATGAGTTGAAGGCGAAGATTACAGAGCTTCGAGAACGATCGGGAGGCAAACCGATCGGGGTAAAGCTTGCTGCGGGGCACATCGAAGAGGATATTCGGGTAGCGCTCGAAGGCAATCCTGATTTCATCACGATTGATGGAAGGGCCGGAGGAACCGGCGCCGCGCCGAAATACGTAAAAGCTTCGGCCTCCATACCCGGTATGTTTGCACTATACCGGGCACGGCGAACGCTGGATGAGCTCGGTGCAGACGATGTAACGCTCGTCATTACCGGTGGCCTTCGCATTTCACCCGATTTCGCCAAGGCGTTCGCATTGGGCGCCGACGCCATCGCGCTCGGTACGGCTTCGCTTCTCGCAATAGGGTGTCAGCAATATCGAATTTGCCATACCGGTCGTTGTCCGATGGGGATTACCACTCACGATCCCGAGCTCCGCGCACACCTCGATGTCGAGGAAGCTGCCGCGGGTCTCGAGCGATATCTTTCGGTTTCAACCGAAGAGCTCGAGAGCTTTGCCCGGTTGTCGAGCCATACCGATGTTCACGATCTGGACACATACGATCTGTGCACCACGAGCTCCGAGATAAGCGAGCACATAAATGTCGAGCATGTGTAGCGGCGGTACGAGCATTTCCGCTTTATCGATACCGGCGTTGACCGCTCGGGTTACGTCAAGCAGAAATTCCAATCGTCTTGATTGAGTGCTTTTGTCAGACGTACACCACGCCTATATGAATCTGCATAGTCAACAACCGCCTGACCACACCAGTGTGGTCAGGCGGTTTGTGGGTAGCGCCCCCGTTGGGGGCTTACGGTGCTGCTGAAGCCGCGGAGAACCGGACAAACCATG
Source organism: uncultured Spirochaetales bacterium (assembly GCA_964387575.1). GTDB lineage: Bacteria > Spirochaetota > Spirochaetia > ARS1246 > ARS1246 > CAYLZA01. The sequence continues at coordinate 2,646 of CAYLZA010000268.1, forward strand.
AAAGGCACAGCCGCAAACGGAAACCGCGCCCAAAGGACGCGGCTTCAGCTTTAGTAAATCGATTCTTCGTGCGATCGGAAAAAGCATTTCGCTTGCGCAAAGCGTATCCGAAGGCGATCTCGGTACGACCATTGACATAGAAAGAAAAGACGAAATCGGTCACCTGGCGAAAGAGCTTCGTAGCATGGTTACGTCACTTCGTGCCAAGGAAGATGTAATTCAGCGGTTCGCGCAAGGCGATTTTTCGGTTGACCTTCGGACGGCGTCCGAGAAGGACACGCTCGGTAAAAAGATGATAACAATGAGGGACTCCATCAACGAGCTGCTCGGTCAGGTTCGCGAGGCAATCGAGCAGGTTGCCTCCGGATCGTCGCAGGTTTCGCAGGCAAGCCAGTCACTCTCTCAGGGAGCCACCGAGCAGGCAAGCTCGCTCGAAGAGGTTTCTTCTTCGCTCAACGAAATCAACAGCCAGAGCCGACAAAACGCGGAAAACGCAGACGAAGCCAACACGCTCGCAAAAAAGGCATCGGAGGATGCCGAGGGTGGAAACGAAAAGATGGGCGAAATGCGTCGGGCTATGGAGCGGATCAACGCCTCGTCGGACGAGATTAATAAGGTTGTGAAGGTGATCGACGACATTTCCTTCCAGATCAACTTGCTCGCACTGAACGCTAACGTGGAAGCCGCCCGCGCCGGCAAATACGGTAAGGGTTTTGCCGTCGTTGCCGAAGAGGTGCGAAACCTCGCGGTTCGGAGCGCCGAATCAGTGAAAGAGACAACCGAGATGGTCACCGACACTATCAAAAGTATCGAAGAGGGGACGAAATCGGCCGAATCCACCGCAGAACAACTCGAGGCGATCGTTGGCGGAGTCTCCAAGGTCTCGGATCTGCTCGGAGAAATCGCTCTGGCGAGCAAGGAACAGGCGCAAGGCGTCGAGCAGATCAACGACGGACTTGGTCAAATCGATCAGGTTACCCAATCGAACACGGCAAGCGCCGAGGAAAGCGCGTCCGCAGCCGAAGAGCTCGCGTCACAGTCGCAGCAGCTTCAAGGGATGTTCGAGCAATTCAAGCTCAAGGCACTCGCGGCGGGTACGACTCAACGCCGGACCGACTCACGGAGCTCGCAGAATGGCGGGCGGACGGGCGCGTATAACGGAGGTGAACGCCTGGTTGCAGAGGTTGCGAACAGCGACGAAAACTATTCAGCAACCGGCGCGCGAGATCAATCCAAAGAAAACGGCAAAAAAACCGACGATTATGATGAAGGCAACACCAATAAAAAAGTCGCGGTGACCACCGGGCAATACAAGAAAGAGATGAGCGAGATCGACAATGATGATTTCGAAAGGTTTTAGTAGCGTACAAAGCTCACCTCCCGACCACTCCTGAGAGTGGTCGGCGTACGCGTGACCCGTACAACAGGAAACCGGCGCGTGTACATTTTTCTCGGAGATCCGTCCGGCGAAGGAAACTCCCGGAGATGGGTCCGCCCCCGGTATGGACGCGTCGACAGCCGCAACCTCGTACCGTTCCTGACGCAACGAAAACGCCAATCCGGTTCTAAGATCATGATCGTCTTCAACGACCAGAATTGTTGCTGTACAAGCCATATCGGTATTCGAGCATTGAGCAGCACGTTTCAAAGCGTGGAGGTGATGTTCGTTGCAGCGGCAAAGAGAGCGGCTGATACGAAGGCAATGACCACGGCGGGGATGAAAGCGGCCGTGAGCTTGCCGACCATGAGCGGCACTACCATGAAAAGCGGAATAAAGGTGTAGTTCAGGAAGACATAGAGAATGCGTGAGTTGATCCCCTTGATCTCATCCGGTATTCGATAGAAGGGAAGAATGCGCTCGATCAGCTCGGCCCCCTGAATCATGGCGATGTCGAGGGTCAGTACCAGAAGCGTCAGCACGGTGGGAAGTACCACACACAAAATCACCGGCACCACGATCATGGGAATGACGACCGAAGAGCTCACCACGATTTCCCCCATATCTTTCCGGCTAACCGCCCATACGCGTCGGTAGTTCATGCTACACCTCCGTTACTTCTCCGGCTGTCGCGACGCCGGCTTTTGTCGCGCGCACTTGCATCACGCGAGCTTTTATCGGGAGATCCTCTCCGTCAGCGCTGTTTTCGCCGATGTAAGAGAAATCAACAACCGCCTGCAAACAGTCGCGGTAGGGACAGCCGCAAACGGAACCACATCGGGAGGATTCCCCATCAACGCGTCCAGCGCCGACTGGAGCCGCGCGCTTCCAGCTCC
>CAYLZA010000269.1:0-4910 GCA_964387575.1 uncultured Spirochaetales bacterium
GGCTTCATACCCGATTCGGCGGATCTTTTTCAGTGAAGATTTGATATCCTCCGGGGTTTTCAGATGATCACGAATAGTATAGAGCTGTGCCGCAATGTTGTTTTTCTTTATTTTCACGCGTGTTACTCCCTGCAAAGACTATGGATTTTTGGTATCGATCCGTATTATAACCGGTCGTTTTTGTTTCGTCAGTATGGATGGAACGAATATCCCCGAGCGTGCGATAATGCGAGACGAGGTTCGGGGACTATGAATAGGGGTACATAATCGGGAATCGTCGACCGTAAAAGGGGGTCTCTATTGAGTACATCGCAAAATCAAAACTTTTTAATCATTATGACCGATCAACATAGCCCGCACGTGCTTGGGTGCTACGGAGACCGGACGGTTCGAACACCCAATCTCGATCGTCTTGCGACGGAAGGAACGCGTTTCTCCAATGCCTATTGCGCTTCTCCTCTTTGTGTGCCGAGCCGGATGAGTTTTATGACGGCCCGATATCCCCATCGAAACCGGGTGTGGAACAACGGGCATATTCTCTCCTCGAGCGTACCCACCTGGGCACACGTCCTCGGAGCAGCCGGATATGAGACATGTCTCGTCGGTCGCATGCATTTTGTCGGAAGTGATCAACGACACGGATTCGAGAAACGTCCGATCGGAGATTATTCGGGAGTACCGCCGGGCGTTCCGCGCAAAGGCGGACCGGGGTGGACCGATGATCTCAAGGGAACATCAGGTCAGACTCGGCGTGCGGTAGAGGTCGCGGGGTCGGGCACCACATCGTATCAATGGTACGACGATCAGGTGGCGGACGAGTTCGGCCGCTTTATCCGACGCAAAGCGGCGTCCGCCGATAATCGACCGTTTGCGGCGGTGTGCGGACTGCTCCTTCCGCATTGCCCGTTCGTTGCACCGACGGATTTGTTCGATTATTATTACGATCGTGTCGATATTCCGGACGTCGAATCGAATCAACCGGAAACGATACGCAGGTTTCGATCCGATAGAGATATCCTCGATCCGCCTCTCGATATCGAACGGACTCGCGTTGCACGCGCGGCGTACTATGGGATGGTGGAGTATATGGACCGCGTCGTCGGTCGTATTCTCGATGAGCTCGAAAAAGCAGGATATGGAGATGATACGGTAGTCATTTATTGCTCGGATCACGGTGAATCGGCCGGCGAGCACGGATGCTGGTGGAAGAGTAACTACTATGAAAGCAGTGTCGGCGTCCCGCTTATCGTGCGCGCACCCGGCACCACCTCTCACGGCATTGTTAGCCATGAGGTGTGCAATCTCATCGATATCGGGCCGACATTGTGCGACTACGCCGGGACACGATTCAGCCCCGCAGTCGACGGTCGTTCGCTACGGCCGGTTCTCGACGACAGGCCTTCTGAAAACCGATCGTTTACGTTTAGCGAGCTCGTGGATAGCAGGACGAAAGGAACGACACCGCTTCCGTCGAGAATGATACGAGATAAACGATGGAAGCTCTGGTACTTCGGTGACGACGCCGGATTACCACCGGTATTGTTCGATCTCGAAAAGGATCCGGATGAGGTCGACGATCTCGGCGATTCACCCGAACACTCCGGGATTCGAGATGAGTTGCTATCGCGTCTGCTCGACGGGTGGAATCCGAAGGACGTGCTCGCCGATTCGGTGGAAAAGACCGAGGAACACGCCACGATCGCGGCCTGGGGAGAGCAGGTGTTACCGCCGGCTCCGGACGCGTTTCCGCAACCGGATGCACGTCGTCTCGAAACCGATCTCCGGTTGCGATGAGAAAGGCATTGGTCTATTCATTGTTCCGGTTGCGTATTAGACTGGATACTGTTTTACTGGTAACAAAGGAGTCTATACATGAGTAACAAGCTTGCGCTGCACGGCGGTACTCCCGTCGTAACATCGGACGTAACCGATCAATGGAAGCGTCCGATCGAAGAAGAAAAAAAGGTCATAGGACGACTGCTCGAGGAAGGTGAAATTTCCGTTTCCGGACGCGGGCTTCCTAAGGATTTCGAAGACGATTTCCGCGAATATATCGGATGTACGTATGTGCTTGCGACGAGTCACGGGCATACCGCGTTGGCAAGCGCTTTTTTCGCCGCCGGTATCGGTGCCGGTGATGAGTTTATCCATCCGACGTACGGCTATATCGGGAGTTATGCCGGTGCGCTGCATATGGGAGCAACTCCAATGTTCTGTGAATCGGATCCGAAAACGCTTCTCGCGGATCCCGACGATATAGAGAAACGCATCACCGATAAAACGAAGGTCATCAACCCGATTCATCGTTTCGGGCGCGTCTGCGATATGGACCGACTACTCCCGATGTGTGAGGAACGTGGTATCGTGTTGATAGAAGACGCCGCGCATGCTCATGGGAGCACATGGGACGGTGTGAAAATCGGAAATCTCGGTCACATCGCCTGCTTCAGCTGTCAGGGCGTCCTCCCCGGAGGGAAACCCGTTGCAGCGGGCGAGGGGGGGATCGTTGCAACGAACGATCGCGAGCTCTACGAACGGGCGCTCATCTACTGTCACCTGCATCGCGAAGGCGCGCTCGATGAGCTGACGAATCCGCTCTATCAGAAACTCGAACCGCAGCTTCTCGGGTGGAAATGGCGGGCTCATCCGCTCGCGCTCGCAATAGCGCAAATAGGATTGCGCAACCTCGATGAACGTATCGAGCGGTTTTCCGCAAACCGGGAAAAGCTTTACGACCTTATCCGGGATGTACCGGGAATAGAACCGGTACATACGTACGAGAAATCTGCAGGGGCGGAGCTCTTCGGCGGGCTGCAATTCCTCGTTGATACCGGGAGACTCGGAACGGATGCAGGCCGCATCGTAGAAGCGCTAAAGGCGGAAGGATTAGCGACTGCGACGAATGAAGCAAGACATATAGAGCACCTCAGGGCGATCTACACGCAGGATATGCCCGGTTTGTGGGGAAAAGGCCACGTCGGACCGGCGGATCGACCACTTCCGCGATACAAAAAAGGCGATTTCCCGTTTACCGAATCGCTCTCGGACAAGGTGTTTCTTATCAAAGGATGGGTCGAACCTGCTGAAGGTGTAATCGAACAAATTGCCGAAGCCTTTGATAAGGTTGCCCGTAGCGCGGGTGAGCTCGGAACCGAAGAAGCCGGTGGCAAGGGCGCCCCCGCCTCCGGCGCAGCCGCGAGTGGCGGCGCGTAAATAAGGAGCTGTTATGAGCACACAACCAAATATTCTCTTTTTCTTTCCCGACGGATTTCAGGGCAGGATTGTTCGAGACGAGGAATGCATCACTCCCAATCTCGACGCCCTCGCCGCGAGGGGGGTTACCGTAACCAACGCTCACGCAGCGTTACCGACCTGCTCTCCTTCGAGGGCAAGTGTCATGACCGGCGTCTACCCGCACAATCACGGTGTGCTCGAAGTGGAACACGTGGTCCCGGACGATCAAAGCGTGCTGCGAACCGAATACGTTCATTGGGCGCAGCGTCTGTCCGAGGCGGGATATAAAACCGGCTATTTCGGGAAGTGGCATATCGAACGTACGAATGAGCTCGAGCAGTTCGGATGGCAGGTAAACGGCTGTGATCAGATGGCGGCGTTTCGGGATCTCGGAGCGGGAGTCGAGGATACCGGAAGCCTTCTCGAACGGGCTACGCTCCAACGTTCGCACTCGGGACCCGAGGGGTATCGCGATATACTCCACTACGCAGTCGCCGATGTTTCCGAAGAGGAGCGTCCTTTCTGGAGAAATACGGAAAACGCAATCGAATTCATCCGCACATCGTCGAAGTCGTCGCAACCATGGGCGTGCACGGTGAGCTTTCCGGAGCCGAATGTTCCGTTGATCGCCGGCCTACGCGCTTTCGAGTGCTATGATCCTGATTCGGTTACATTACCTGAAAGCCTCAACGACTCGTACGAGAACAAACCCGCGCTCTATCGCCGTATTCGGAACGTATTTTCCGGAATCAGCGACAAGGAATGGAAAGAGCTAAGGACATGCTATATGGCGCTCGTTACCGAGCTCGATGAACAACTCGGACGGCTCATATCGGCGTTAAAGGAATCGGACTCGTTTGATAATACGATTATTATTGTTTCCGGCGACCATGGGCGATATCTCGGCGCGCATGGAATGGATGCGCATAATTTCGGTGCATTCGAGGAAATATATAATGTACCGCTCGTCGTTGCCGGCCCGGGAGTTGCAAACGGTAAAACCTCCGAATCTCATGTTTCGCTTATTGATCTTTGCCCGACCATCATCGAGCTCGCCGGTGCAACACCGATCGAGAACATAGACGGTTCCTCGTTTGCGGCGCTTCTCGCGGACCCCGATGGAAGCAAGAGCGATTTCACTACATCGTTTGCCGAATACCATGGAACGCGTTTCCCGCTGATGCAGCGTATCGTCTGGAAGGAGCGTTGGAAGTTCGTATTCAACGGTTTCGACTACGATGAGCTCTACGATCTGGCAAACGACCCGAACGAGCTTACAAACCTGGCCTCCGATTCCAGATATGCCGAAACAGTTAAGGAGCTCATGGGTGAAATCTGGGCCGAGGCTCGTCGAACCGGAGACAAGAAAGTGTTGGAATCGCACTACGCGCCGATGCGTTTCGGCGTAGTAGGCCCCGAGTACGGAAACAGAAGTAAATAGAGAGGATACATGGAGCTGATTATGAAGACCGGATTATTCTCGGTAAGTTACGCGGGACTGTGGGGACAGAAAAAGCTCGATATTGAACAATTCATAGAGAAAGCGGGCCGGCTCGGGTACGACGGCGTGCTTCTCATGGCGAAACGGCCGCATTTCTCACCGCTCGATGCGGATGAGAAAACGCTTGCGCGAATCAAAGCGGCACTCGAAAAAGCAGACGTCGAGCTTATCGGGC
>CAYLZA010000270.1:0-4890 GCA_964387575.1 uncultured Spirochaetales bacterium
AATCCTCATGTCGTATCATCTCGATGATGAGGCGCGAAATACGCTCATCGCGAATATGAGCACCCGTGCCTGGGAAAAGCTCAAATCGCACGTCGATCGAGCACGACAGACCGCGGAAAACCTCGAGTTTCTCGTCGACAAAGAGCTCGAGATGAACGAGGCAGGAAGATCAACTCGTCATCGCAAGCACTCCGCCATCGCGTAATTCGAGCAACGCGTTCGGTCCGATTAAGTGAACGGACTCAGGCGTTATCGCAAGAAACGGCGTTTCGGCGGTTATGGGCGCACAGAAAAACAAAATCCGGCGACAGGTTTTGATTTCCTGCGCTCAGGCTGGTAAATTTGATGGTGTTCGTAAAAAGTAGACGTTCCGGGAGGTTCCAAATGAGAAAAATAGCGGTTTTATCTCTACCTTTGTTGATGTTCGGTTTATTCACAGCGGTCGCACAGCAAGCGGATCGCGATTACGATGTCGGTGATACCGGACCCGCCGGTGGGATCGTGTTCCACGACAAAGGCAGATACTCCGACGGCTGGAGGTATCTCGAGGCTGCGCCGAGCGACCAAAGTACTGGCATCGAATGGGGAGCCCACGGTACCGATGTTGCAGGTGACGACAAAAACGTATCGCCCGAGATTGAGCTGACCGGAACAGGAAAGGCGAATACCGACGCGATTGTTGCCGAAATTGATGACGCGGTAAGCGCCGCCAAATTGTGTAGTGAGCTCGAGATAAACGGCTATGATGATTGGTTTCTCCCGTCAAAGGATGAGCTGGAAATCATGTACTACAATTTAAGGACCACTCGTATAGGCGGATTCGCGGCGGCGTACTACTGGAGCTCGACCGAATACGATGCGGAAAACGCATGGGCGTATCACTTTTATTACGGGTACGCGGACTATAAATACAAGTTTTACGTAAACAGGGTTCGCGCTATCCGATCGTTCTAATCTATTGCGTCTCGAGATCCTGCTCGATTTTAAGCACGAGCTTCTCGACCGGCGTAGGATCTATATTGTCCTCTTTCATTTTTGCGATAAGCTCGTCGAGCTCTTCAACACATTCGCGTGCGCTCATATCGGACTTTGCCATTGCGAGAATGCTCATATAGTATCCCGGAGGGATTGTATTCTTCAGCTCGGACAGCTCGGATTGTTGGATTCGTCGTCTTTCGGGGTTCGGTTTCGCGGGTGCTTTGCCGCGAAGACGTGTTCGATACAGCCAGTAGATTAGAGCTGCAGCAATTATGATAAGTACGAAATTCAACATGACGATTTCACTATCATGATACTATCACGATTGAGAAAGAGCTCGTCAACACACAAGCCAAGACGGGTGCGATTTCGTTCGCATATTTCAGTAGCTTTGCCTCGTCGGTGTTGCTACCCTGACACTCGCCGGACGATCTCCGGAACAGCTCCTATCGCGTACAGAGGAACATTTATCAGTTTTTTTTCACGGTGAAAGCTCGTACCGCCGACCTTTACGGTTACCTCCGGGTGATATTTCTCGCGATATGCGGTTAGGCTTTTGGCACGGCGCGTGCGAAGAGCCGATTTAACCTCGATGGGTATAACCGCCCCTTCGACGTTGATAAGAAACTCGACCTCCGATGATGCGCCTTTCCAGTTGAATAGATCCTTCACCCCGGCAGCTCTCAGTTCCGTTGCGGCGAAGTTTTCTGCCGCGTAGCCTTTGTACGCCCCCCATGATTGATTGACGATCTCTATCGAGGGAACGTTCAGCATGCTATGCAGAAGTCCTACATCAAGAAGATAGAGCTTGAATATGCTTTCACGGATGTGTGATCGTAGAGGTACGTTCGGAGATTCGATTACCGACGACCGGTGCACGAGGCCCGTAGTTGTTAACCAGTCAATTGCGCCGGCCAAGTCACGGTAACGACGCGAGCCCGGTAACACCCCCTTGAATCTAAAGCGATTGGCGTTCCCGTCTACGTCTCTCGATAGCTGACCGGGTACACTATCAAACACCCGACTCAAATGGTGCGCGTTTTCTTTACCGGCATGTTTGGCAAAATCGCTCTGATAGCCGGTTACCAGATCTGTGTGAATTCTACGGATTGCCGTAATCGCATCGGCCGAGAGTTGTCCGAAATCAACGATTTGCGCCGTCGCCTCGGGCATCCCGCCGACAACGAAGAACTCGAACACTCTCGTCAGGAGTTTTTTGTGAATGAGCTCCGGCAATGGTCGTGGTGAAGAAACGAACTCCTGAAAATGACCGTGGAGCATCGGCTCTATAGCGCCCAGATACTCGGTAAACGAAAGCGGAAACAAAGAACGGGTAGTAACCTTTCCGACCGGGTACGATTCACTGCTCCCCGCGAGCCCGATAAGCGATCCGGCACAACAGATCATATACGCCGGCGCTTCTTCGGCAAAATACTTGAGGCTGTTCAGCGCACGTGGACAGAGTTGAATCTCATCGAGAAAAATAAGGTCGTGTAGAGGATCGATTCGATTACCTGTGTACACTTCCATCAATCGAACGACATTGTTCGGAGAGAGGTTCGCTTCAAATATGGATTCAGCGGTCGGGTCTTTTTCGAAGTTGATGTAGTGGGTCGAACGAAATTCGCGCTTACCAAACGTTTGAAGCAACCATGTTTTACCAGTTTGCCGCGCGCCGTCGAGAACGAGCGGCTTGCGAGTATGGTGGTTCTTCCACGAGAGAAGATCCTTATATAAAGCTCGTTTCACAATTAAAATTTGAAGAAAAGGGCCGTCTCTGTCAATAATACCAAGGAAAAAGTGAATACTTATACACTATTACCTTGGAAAAAGTGCAATCGTCTAAGTACGTTTTGCCCTGGTTTCACAAGCTGAATCTCTTGACAATCAGATGCTCCGGTAGTTTATTGGAAGCGGTAACCTGAATACAGAGGTAAGGTATGGCCGATGCACAAAGGAAGAGAAAGGGCTTAGCAACGATAATTACTTCCACTACCTTCATCACCGATATTTCACGGTAAACTACGGACACGAGGCGGTACCGCTCGACAAATGGTATGCTATTCCAGATATCCGAGCCGGTCGCGTTGCATATCTATCATGAGATCTACGAGCTCGGCCACACCCGATACGCGTTTCCGGTAACGATTCCTTCAATCCTTGAAGCTGTCCGTACCCAGAGCCCCAATCCCGCATTCCAGGACGCCTCGGTTCGGCGATTCAACCAGGGCATCGGCGCCGACGCCGATATGAGCAGGCGAGTGAGGCATCTGGTGCTTCGCTGACGAGTCGTTTCCCGCGAAGCACCGTCACGCGGCGCCGTTGGTCTTGAGCTCTTTTATCGCGATCTCCGCGGCATTTACCAGCTGGTAGGCGATCGGCGATGCCGTCAGCGCGGGATGCGTCCCGGTCTGGAACGTTGCGATCTGATCGGCGTTCATTCGCTGATGAATACACGCACTGATCGCATTGATAAGCTCACCACCGCTTTTTGCTCCCGAGACCTGTCCGCCGATAATCGTCTGACTGCCGGCTTCAAACAGGAGCTTCACTCCGAGAGAACATGCTCCCGGCATACATCCTGGATGTCGGTTAACGGATTCCGAATCACCGACCACGACGCGATATCCTTTTTCTTCAGCCTGGGATTTTGTAAGCCCTGCGGCCGCATATGCGCAATCTCCGAGGACCGTCGAATAGACGCCGATGACGCCCATATTGACGCGACCCGTATTGAACAGGTTCGCTCCGGCCACTCTGGCTTCCATCGTTGCTATCGAAGCCAGCTTGAGGTTGGATGGTTTTCCATCAAAAAACGATACTTTTTCGGCACAGTCGCCGCAGGCAAAAATACTGGCGTCGCTGGTAGTCATATAGCGGTCAACCTGGAGCCCCTTGGTCGGACCGATTTCGAGGCCCGCCTCTTCGGCTACATGCGTATTCGCCTTGGCACCGATACCGAGAATGACCATGTCGGCTTCGATCTTCTTTCCGCCGGCCAGATTCACGCCTTCAACGGAGCCGTTTCCGTAGAACGACTCGACTTTTTCATCGAGCTGAAGCGAAATATCTTCAGATTTGAGGGTTTCTTCAGCTTTTATGCAGAACTCCTCATCATACACGAGCTGAAGGCAATGCCTGAGCATCTCTACTATAGCGATTTTCATATCCGGACGTCGTCTTCGACATTCTTCGGCAATTTCAACGCCGATGAATCCGCATCCGACGATACACAAGCTCTTTGCGTCGGTCATCGCGTCGGTAATCTGATTCAGATAGGGTACGTCCTTTCGGATCGAAAAGACGTTCTTTTTGTCGCTTCCGGGGATAGGAGGCACAATCGGTTCGGATCCCGTTGCAACTACAAGCCTGTCGTAGCCGACTTCCTCCCCGCCGGTTGTGTGAACGCTCTTTTTCTTACTGTCGATTTTCAATGCTTCGGCCACCATCGAGTCGACTTTGTTCTTCGCAAGAGCATCTTTGGCAGGAATCAAATTCTTATCGGGAGCGCCGACGATTCCGAATGAGTAGGGAATCCCACACGGAATTGGAACCAACTCCTCCTTTCGGATTACCAGAATCGATTTTTCGGGATAATGTCTGCGAGCGGTAATAGCGGCCGTCAATCCCGCCGCGCTGGCACCGATCACGACTACATCGTACTGTTTCATCATTTTCTCCTCATTACCGAGCGGGTCGGTACGTCTATATGGTGTGTCTCGTAAGAATTGTAGCAGCGTATGCCGGCTACTTCAATAGTAATGAGAATTATTATTAAGACTAAAACAGTCATGAATCGAGAATATGCTCAATACGTGTCTTTGATCAGTAGTACCTACTTCGAGGTATAGTTATAAACACCGTCCCACGAATCGGCAGGCGGTTTTTTGACGAACTTCCGGCAACGTTCGC
>CAYLZA010000271.1:0-4888 GCA_964387575.1 uncultured Spirochaetales bacterium
GTTGTGTCTCCCGTCCGAGGCATGAATTACGTATTCGCGTTCGGGCTCTCCACGAGGACTATCCTGCGAGCTTTGACACCACGCACATATTAGTTTATCTTAGCTAAGAGGGTTGCAATGAAGCAGGTCAATATGCACGAAGCAAAAACCCGTTTATCCAAGCTGGTGGAAGAGATCGTATCCGGACAGGAGGATCAGATTATCATCGCCAGGAATGGTACTCCGGCGGCTCGTCTGACGGCTGTCGGCTATCAGAGTGATGTTTCTCATCGCATAGGAGTTGCTCGAGGTAAATTCAGCGCGCCTGACCCGTCGGAACAACTCGACTCACATATTATCGAGCTTTTTACTGCAGAGTCGTCCGAGCACCGCTCGAATGAATAAAGGAAGATGAACATCCTTCTGGATACCCATATCGCATTATGGGCAGTAACCGACAATCCTAAACTCAGCGAGAAGGCGAGACAGTACATCTTGGATCCGGCGAATCTGATTCGGGTAAGCGCAGCAACTATATGGGAAATCGCGATCAAGCACATGCTCGCACGGCAAAGCATGCCTATCTCCGGGAACACGGCCATATCGTACTTCGAGTCGGCCGGATACGAATTCACGGCGATTACAGCAAAACATGCTGCGACCGTTGAGGACCTACCGGATCATCACAGAGATCCCTTTGATCGGATACTGATTGCTCAGGCAATTTCGGAGCCGTTTCATTTACTCACTCACGATCGCATGCTCAAACTGTATAGCGATCTGGTCCTCCCCGTGTAAAACAAGCTTCATAAACGGTTGATCGGCTCGACGGGCTCGAAAGGCACGGGACCATCCGAAAACCCTGCGCCGCATGCCGTGTGCCACGCTTCGCGTCGCGCAGCTTCTTCCTGCCCACGACGAACGGACCGACGCTCGCCGCTTTCGTCGCCTTGACACCTTCCCTCAATCGCATACCACGCTGTTATGAAACCGATATCGTTGATCGTAAACGTTACACAGGACGCAGTGCACACAAAACCGGCAATAGCGTTCGCGCGGAAAGGCTATCACATCCTTTTCGAAAACCCGATCGCGCCGACCGAGGAGGAACGAAAATGCCTTACGGTCTCCTCCTTCGGTTCGCTGTCACATTTCAGGAAATCGTCCAAGCCGAAAGAGGCCGGCGGCGCTCAATATCTATATCGGCAGAGTCCGGTCGGGGAAAACAATCCGCGGCTGATCTTCTCCGGTCCCCTACAAACCATACTGTGGAAGCTGTGGATTCGGGCGCTTGAACTAAAATGGAGTTGACACGTGTCACTATTCCGAATATAGTGTAACTAGTAATAATCATGCGCATCAGGGAGCGGTTTTTATGAAACGTGTTCGCCGAATAGACGTCGCGAAGGCTGCAGGCGTAAGCCAAACCACGGTGAGCTATGTTTTGCGCAACACGCCGGGCGTAAACATCAGCGATGATACGCGAAAACGCGTGCTCGATGTTGCGGAGAAGCTCGGATACCAGGTCAATTTCGCCGCCGCAAGCCTCGTTCGTGGTAAAACCGACATCATCGGGCTCTTACTCCCATCGCAGGAGCACCAGTTCTTCATCTATTATTCGATGATTATCACCGGAATGATAGAGGAGGTAAAGGATATGCCCTACTTCTTCCTCTACCTCGGTCACGACCATGAAGACAAATACAGGAGCTGTTTCGAGCGCAACTACCTCGACGGGGCCATCATCGTGCAATCCCGTTACAACGACAAACACATAGAGATAGTGGATAAATACAACAAACCATTCATAACCGTGAATTACCTCAGGGAAGATCTCTGTCCGGGTGTTTCGATGGATTATGAAGGCGCGGTCGACACATCGTACGAGTATCTCGCCGGCAAAGGCAGAAAGAAGGTTGTTTTTGTCTGCGCGGACAAGAATCTCCAACCCAATCGTCGGCACATTCGTCGGCACAAGGAAGTCGTAAAGCAGTTTAACCACTCCATGAAAATCACCAATATCGACTATGAGGAGTTCGAGGATTCGGGCCGTGTTTTCGAAGAAATACTCGATGTCGCACCGTGGGACGGGATCGTAGTGGACGGAGAGGAACTAGGGTGGCGGATCATCAAAAAGCAGCGAAAACGCGGAAAAACCCTCGGTGTGGATTATGATCTGTCGGTTTTCACAACCGGAGAACATCCGCTGGACCTGCCCCCCGGAATTCTCCTGCTTACGGCACAACCGGAGGAAATGGGCAAGCAGGCGTGGAAGATGATGCACACACTGCTGGCTGGAGAAGAGATCGAGCGGAGAACCGTGCTTATACCATTTACCAAGGTCATTACGAACACATCCAATCAAAACGGCCGGAAGCGCTCGGGCGAGTCCGCAATTAAAGACCACCCGACCTGACCGGTCGCGCTTTGAAACGCGCATCCATATCAGAGCGGTTTTGGATGGGGCGAACTGAGGGCGGCCTCCGATTCGGGAGTGGTCGGGTTCGAGGTTTGCAACCGCCTCGCCTGGCGGATCAACGGTAAGAATCGGGCGGAAGCGCTGTACGATATGTTGCTCGACGACGGGGTGTTTCTCGCTGCTGTCGGCGTGGACGATTCACACTCATTCGAGGAGCGGGTAACCGGTCTAAATTGGACCGGCGTTCTGGTTTCCGAACCCACGCCTTCGGCTGTGCTCGAGGCCGTGCGCGCGCACAGGACGTATGCGAGCGAGGGGCCCGAGCTCAAGTCGATCTGCTTGCATGAAAACGGGCACATCGTTGTCGAGTGCAGCCCGTGCGTTTCCTGCCACTACAAATCACACGGATTCGGTGCAAGAAGCATCCATGTGAACCAACCGACCGAGCTTTTCGAGCTCGATCTGCATACGAACGGTTATAGATTGCATAAATGGTTATATATCTGCCTCGAGGACGACCGAGGAAGACGTGCCTGGTCGAGTGCAATTCGCATCCACAACCATGTAAGGAAGCTCTACCAGGACCGATAACGGCGATAGTACGCTCTCCTGAGCATGATCCTCTTCACGTTCGTATATATAGGAGCTCGCTTCCGTAACGGTAATTCCCTCGTACAGGACTCCGTTGGCAACCATCGTCGTCGAGTATCGTCGATTGCAAACACCAGATGTCCACGAGGGTAGAACAAGTCGACAAACATCTGTACCTTAGTGTTCGGATAAGGTTCAAGAGGAGGGCTGGGACTACGGATAATTTAATAATATTAACAATTGTTATAGTTTCGAGTGTCGTAGCGCTTGCTTACGCAGCGCTACGCTCTCGATGGATCTTCAAACAGCCGCCCGGCAATCAAGGGATGCAGCAGATTGCAGGATATGTCTCGCAGGGGGCGATGACGTTTCTTTCGAGGGAATACCGTGTTCTGATTCCTTTTGTCGTCGTGATCGGAGGTTTTCTCGCCGTTGTTCACCGCGGGATGCTGAGTTTTCAGGCGCTTTCCTTCGTGCTCGGAGCTGCGTGCTCGGCGCTCGCCGGATTCCTGGGGATGAAGGTTGCCACCGCGGCCAATGTCCGAACTACCAACGCCGCACAGTCGGGGCTTCCGGCGGCGCTCAAGGTTTCCTTTGCCGGTGGGAGCATCATGGGAATGGCCGTCGTCGGGCTAGCCTTGTTCGGCGTTATCGTTGTCGTCACGCTTTCGGTCGTTTTTCTCGGTGCAGGCGAAAGCGTTGTGGAGCAATTCACTCTGCCCGTTCTGACCGGATTCTCTCTAGGCGCCTCCTCGATCGCGCTTTTCACACGGGTCGGCGGAGGTATCTTTACAAAGGCAGCCGATATCGGTGCAGATCTCGTCGGCAAGCTCGAGGCAAACATCCCCGAAGATGATCCGCGTAATCCGGCTACGATTGCCGACAATGTCGGCGACAACGTCGGAGATGTAGCCGGGATGGGTGCCGATCTTTTCGAGTCGTATGTCGGTTCGATAATTGGCGTTGTCATTCTCGGACACTCGGTAGCCGGCGGCGATCTGCGGTTGAAGCTCATGGGGCTTCCGCTCCTGCTGTGCGCGATTGGAATCTTTGCATCTCTGATCGGAATATCGCTGGTTCGTGTCAAACCATCGAGCTCCGCCCAGAAAGCACTCAACATCGGCACTTTCGCCGCTGCGGGTATCTCTGCGCTCATCGCGTTGCCCGTGATTCTTGCACTTCTTTCGGGCGAAACGCTGGAGGGCGTCGACGGCGGCTTTCATGTTTTCGTGGCATTCATCCTCGGAATTGCAGCAGGAACAGGCATCGGATATCTGACGGAGTTTTTCACCGGTGTCGGCCGACGTCCGGTAAAGGCAATCGTTCGCGCATGCGAAACCGGGCCCGCCACGACGATTATCAGCGGTCTCGGTTCGGCCATGCTTTCGAGCTTTCCGGTAATTATCGTCGTAGCCGGTGCTTTGCTGATAAGCTTCGAGTTGACCGGGCTCTACGGAGTAGGGGTCGCTGCGCTCGGTATGCTCAGCACGCTCGGAATACAGCTCGCCGTCGATGCATATGGTCCGATAGCCGATAATGCAGGCGGGATAGCCGAGATGGCGGAGCTTCCCCCCGATGTACGTCACATAACCGACGAGCTCGATGAAGTCGGGAATACGACCGCGGCCATTGGAAAGGGATTCGCGATCGGGTCGGCGGCGCTCACCGCGATAATTCTCTTTTCCGCATTCAAAGCACAATCGGGGGTTGAGGCGATCGATATTACCGACGTGCATGTTCTCGTCGGTGTCCTCATCGGAGCGGGATTACCGTACCTATTCTCGTCTATGGCGATCGGAGCAATAGGACGCGCTGCTTTTGATATGATTCGCGAAGTGCGGCGGCAGTTTCGCGAGAGACCCGGAATTCTCAGAGATACCGAGAAGCCGGATTATAACC